>JAUWQU010000028.1 GCA_030610965.1 Phycisphaerae bacterium | reverse complement strand
CCATGTCGGCCAGGCCGCGGCACAGGGCGGCGAGTTGGACGGGCATCCTGCCGACCTGGTGGGGGTGTATGCCCGCGCGATCGACGGTGCAGCAGACCTCAACGCACGTGTCGGCCGGGAGGTTCTCGATCAGGCCGTTGTTCATGACGTTCAGATGCATGCAGTAGACGTTGTCGGTTTCCATCCCGTGGATGATCCGCACGCCGTATTCGTTGGACCGCTCCAGGTCCAGCGGCTTTCGGCCGTCGATCTGCTGGACGAGGTCGGAGTCCTTCGTCCATCGCTGGCCCGTCGGGTCGGCGTCCTTTGGAGCCTTGCATTTGGCGACGCCTATCGACTCGCGGTCGGCGTCTCGTGGCAGGAAGTAGGGGACGTACTCGGCGACGTGTCCGGGCCCCTCGGCCGACCAGTAGCCGAACTGCTTGAGCAGCTCGAACTTCGAGCCGCAGCGGCTGTAGTTTTCCGGTTTCTCGCCGGCCCGGAGGAGGTCCGGGTAGGCGTCGCGCCCGTCGCGGTACTCGACGCGCAGGAACCAGTCGAGGTGGTTGACGCCGGCGGCGTCGAATTGGAGGTCCTTGTGGGTGCAGCCGATGTACTTGGCGATCTCGCGGATGCCGCCCTGGATGTTGTGGCACAGGCCGTAGGAGCGGACGGTCGGGCAGGCGAGGCTCATCGACCGCGTGAGCATGCTCATCGGGTTGACGTAGTTGATCAGCACGCCGCGCGGGCAGCGGCTTTGCATGTCCTGGGCGATGCCGACCAACTCGGGCGCGGTCCGCATCGCCCGCATGACCCCGCCGATGCCGACGGTGTCGGCCACGGTCTGGAGTATGCCGTACTTCATCGGGATGACGATGTCGCTGCGATACGGCTCGCCGCGATACGCCTGGCCTCCCTGGGCGAAGGAGGCGATCACGTAGTCGGCCCCATCCAGCACGCCGTCGCGCCAGCCGGCGGAGGTGGAGACCTTCATCGGCGAGCCGTAATGGGCGACCACCTTGCGGCAGTAGGTTGCGATGGGATCGAGGTGGTTGGGGTTGTTGTCGACCAGGACCACCTCGCCTTCTCGCAGCTCCTCGAAGGAAAGGGTGTCCACGAACGACGTGGCGCCGAATTGGCTGCCGGCGCCGATGAAGACGATCTTCGGCATCTGCGTTGCCAACCTTTCTTCTCTCGTGTTCTCAGAAAGATATTTCTATCGCAGAGAACGCGGAGGGAAGATTTATAGAACAATTCTTCTCAGCGTTCTCAGCGTTCTCTGCGATGTGATCTTCTTCTTACAGCGTGAACGCGAAATCGCGGATCAGCGCGCCGGGCAGGCGGGCGGAGCTTGTCGATCGCTCATAGTACGTGGCGGCGCTCGGCAGCAGCTCGCGCTGGCTGGTCAGGCCGGCGAGGTTGTCGCCGAGCATGTTGTAGATCGTCTCGTCGAACCGCATGACGTTCAGCGGCGCTACGATCTTGCCTTCCTCGACCCAGAACGTGGCGAACCGGGTCATGCCGGTCAGGCGGGCGGCGGGGCGGTCGGAGTAGTTGAGGTACCAGAGGCGGTTGACGTAAACGCCCGTGCCCAACTCGTCCAGGACGGCGTCGGCGTCGAGCTCGCCGGCGGACATGTCCAGCGACTCGGGGTGTTCGTTGCTGTTGGCCTGGACGCCGAACTCCTTGGCCGACCGCGGCGAGGCCAGGGCGTCCTTGAGCTTGCCGCCCTCCATCATCGTCACCGAGGCCGGCTTGATGAATCCGCCGGACAGGAAGTTCGGCGCGAGCCCCTCGGCTGTGTTCTCGCGAAGGGTCACCGACGGCGACAGCGTGCGGCCTTGCTCGATCATTTTCAGCAGGCACGTGGTCTTGGTCCGATGGGCCTTGATCCCGAAGCCGCCCCAGCCCAGCGAGCCCATGATCTCCTTCAGTGCCGCCGGCGGCAGGTACACGCGATACTTGCCTGGCTGGATTGTCTTTGGCGGCCTGGCGAGGATGGCGAGCTGCTCGCGGGCCTCGGCCATCTTGCGGTCGAAGCCGGCGGCGTCCCAGGCGAAGCCGGCGTAGCTGGTCTTGACGGCCTTGTCCTTGGTGTGGTAGAGGCACCAGTCCAGGTGGAAGCTGTGCGTCGAGAACCAGTTCCTCTGGCCCAGCGAGTTGGCGAAGCCGGCGACGATTCCGCCGGCGGCGAGGATGCCCACGAGGTCCAGGCCCTTGCCGGCTGCGAGAACGGCGTCGGTGATCTCGCCGGTATCCGGCAGTTCGTTCGGGCGGACCTGCTCTGTGTCTAGCGGCTCGGTCGAATAGAGCAGGTACGGATCCTCGGGCACGCTCGGCAGGGCCGTCCGCAGCTCGCCCAGCAGTTCGCCGGCTCGCTTGCGGTCGGTTTCCGGCACGCCGGTGAGCGTACACGAGCCGGACATCCGACGCTGCCCGTCGATGAGCTCCAGGCTCAGCCAGTGCTGCGTGACGCTGCCGGCCTGGCGGATGAGGGACTTGTTGAACCGCACGAAATCGCTCTGCTCGCCGGAGAAGTAGGCCAGCAGGACTTCCTGGCCGGTCAGTTGCCCGGTGAGATTGTCGACAATGTCGAAGAATGGCTGCTGCATCGTATGTTCCCTTGTTTGCGGCTTACACGCCGCCGAAGACATCCACGTTCTCGAACAGGCACGCCGGGCTGGAATGGCCGACGATCATGCCCTGGTTCGGCTCGCCCTTGCCGCAGTTGGGCGTGCCCATCACTTCCACCGTCTCGGGCGAGCCGATCGCCTTGAGGCTTCGCCAGAACTTGGCCGAGATATCGCGGTAGTTGGGGTTCTTGACGAGTGTCGTAAGCTTGCCGTCCTCGATGAGCCGGCCCCACTCGCAGCCGAACTGGAACTTGTTGCGGCTGTCGTCGATGGACCAGCAGTTGACGGTCTGCATGTAGACGCCGCGAGACACCTGCGCGACCATCTCATCGAAGCTGCTTTCGCCGGGCTCGAGGTTGAGATTGGCCATGCGGTCGATCGGCGGGCGGTTCCACGTGTGGGCCCGTGCGTTGGAGACGCCGGGCAGGGCGGTTCGGGCCTGCGATACGGTCCCGCCAAGGGCCCGCTGAAGGATGCCGCCCTTGATGAGGTACTGTTTCTCGGCTTTGGCGCCCTCGTCGTCGTAGCCGTAGCTTGCCAACTGCTCGGGCAGGGTCGGGTCGAACGTTATGTTCAGCAGGTCCGAGCCGTATCGGAAGCTTCCGAGCATGTCCAGCGTGACGAAGCTCGTGCCGGCGTAGTTTCGCTCGTCGCCGAGTATGCGGTCCAGCTCGAGCGGATGGCCTATGGACTCGTGGATCTGCAGGACCATCTGGTCCGGCGCCAGCACCAGGCCCATCGTCCCGGCCGGGCAGTTCGGTGCGGCCAGGAGGTCCAGGGCCTCTTGCGCGATCCGCGGCGCGGCCTGTCGCATGTGGTAGCGGTCGAGCACTTCCAGGCCACCCTGCTGGGCGTAGTTAAACCCGCCCAAGTTGCGGGTCTGCGAATCGCCACCGTTGTTGGCGGTGGCTCGCATTTGGGGGGCGGTCATGTGGAATCGTTGATATACGCGCCCGCCGTCTGCGGTCAGGTAGAGCGTCTCGATGTCTTTGTGCCACATCCCGGCCGACCAATCGACGATCTTGTCGTCGGTCTTGAGTTGCTTTGACAGCGACAGCAGCAGGTCGAACTTGTCGGCCAGGCTCACCGATTCCCACGGCTGTTCATTGGGCCCCTCGTAATCGTCGACGGGATGGGGCATGGCGACCTTGCTGAAGTCGACCACGCTCGCCCCGGCGGACCGTTTGGCCCACAGCACGGCCTGGTCGGCGGCGCTAGCCAGGCCGGAGGCTGAAAGGTCGCTGGTAGCGCCATAGCCGAGTCCGCCGCCGTGCATCACGGTGATCATTACTCCGGCGTCATCGCTGCATCGCACGGGTTCCGGCACGAGTTGCCGGACGGAGACGCTTTCGTCGCGGCAGCGGAAGAATCGCATCGAGCAGAAATCCACCGCGGGGGCGGCCTGCCGGAAGCGGGATTCCAATTCCTTCAACACGGGAAAGCTCCTTGTTTATGTGCTCGGTATCTTGAGCCATTCGTCGAGCAGAAACTGCACTCTGCCGATCAACAGCGAAAGCCGACCCATAACGGTATAACCGAACGAGGCCCCGAAGGACACCATGAGGAACCATATCCCGACTGTCGAGACCGCGCGGCCGACCTTCTTGTGCTCGACAGAGAAGAAGAAGTAGAAGAGCACGGATACCGTGCCGATCAAGATTACGAGGGTGCCGACGACAGGCCCAGCCGTGCCGACAAACCAGTCATACGAAAAAGCGGGGGTGTTTGGGGCACTAGTGATGGCCTGCTGCAACGGCGTGACGGCGGCATAAAGTTGTTTGAGGATGTAGGTGTTCGTTATGTTAGGTATGGCCAAGCCGGCGGCCCAGCCGATCATCAGTGCGTATGCGTATCGGCTGATCCAGCCGTGCTTGCGAGAAAGCCTTGTCAGCAGCATGAACCCGACAATGATTGGGACTGTCTTGTGCAGCAGGGCGGTTTGCAGCGCACTCCAGGTGGGTGCATGGAAGATGGGTTCATACACCATTGGCCGCAATGCTTGCCGCCAGACAAACATTGCCATGTAACCCAGCGCGACGCCGACGTAGAGGTTCTCGGCGATCTTGAACAGCGGGTTATCCCGGTAGAGGAAGCTGTACATGGTGAGCGTTAGCCCGGCGGCAAGGATCAGGCCGATCGCCTTCATGGTAGCGGCGGCGTCTTTCTGGTGGAGCGGATCCTGTCTCCACAGGCTGACGGCCAGGAATACCACGAGCAGCAGCGCCAAGACGCCCATCTCTACGTAATGGCGTATTATGCTTTTGGGATTATCTTGGAGGTCGTCTGGCATCAGATCAGTCCCTCTTGTTTCCGAACAAACGCTTTGCGAACATATGCACGTTCGCTCCGAGTACGAGAAGGATTATGATAATGTGGGCCGCTGACTGGGCGAGCATGCCTCGCTCGCCGCGGTCGGGTATTTTCAGCAGCTTCTCGTAGTCGGCTGCGCCGCGAAGGCCGCCCATAAAGCCGATCATCTGCCCGGACTTGTAGAACGGGTACAGGTCGGGCGCCGAGACGGCGGTCGTGCCGGCGGCCATCGGTGTGCCGGACTTGTCCGTGCCGTAGGCTATCCAAAACTCGACAGTTGCCCCGGCTGCCAGGTCAATCATCAGTTCGAAGTCTTCCAGGGAATTTACGCCTTCCAAAGCCTTCATACCTCGTGTGGGCTGCTTGAAGTAGTCCGTCTCGTAGGCGCCTTTCAGGTCGCGTTCAATCTTGACGATGAGATCGGTCCACCCCGGCCTGAAACCGAGCAGTGCGTAATCTCTTCCGGAGACGATTTTCTTGCCCCACATCGAGTTGGCGTCCTCGGCGGCCTCGTTGCATGCCTTCTCGAACAAGCCAAGTCCTGCGAACCAGTGGGTAACGATGACGGGTATCACGCCCTTCTTGAAGCAGTGGCGAAGCAGGGCCATGCTCATCGGATACAACTCGGCCTCGGAACTGGGGTCGTAGTCGAAGGCCATCAGCACCTGATCGCCGGGCTTCATGGCGTCGATCTTCTCGTAGACCGACACGACCTCGGCCATGGGCTTGAATTCTTGCTTCGGGTTGAAGAAGTAGGGGATTATTACCGCAAGGGCGATGACCACATAGACACACCGTCGGGCCAACTCGAAGCGTTTGCGGTTGATCTCGGGCGTTCTCATCAGTCAGCACCTCCCAGGTACGTCCGCTCAACTCCGAAGAGTACTCGCACCGACTGGGCTATGGCCGCCAAACCAATCCCCAGCAGAAGGCCTCGTTTGACGGCCAGGTTGGGATAGTTCATGATTGCATTGGCCACATTGACAATGGCCTGGCGGTCGTTGAAGACCCACCCACCGACGGCTTCACAGATGGGTACTCGCCCGAACATGACTATGACCGCCGCTCCCAGCAACAGTCCGGCCGCCATGTTCTTCGCCCTGAACGTGCGGAATGCGGCACTTGCTACAAAGAACGCCAGGATGGAGAATATCGTCGCGCCGCATGGCACTTGTATGTACTTGTATCCCCAGTCGAAGAGGTCTATGTCATCCTTCGAGACGCCGACGATATCCCCGTAAACCCCGGTCGCGATCATGCCAACGGCGCCGATGAAGACGAATACGCTGTAGCCCCAACCGGCCATTTTCTGGCGGATGCGGGTTATGTGCATATGCATGAGGCTGTAGACGCCAAGGAACATCCCAAAGCCGCCGATGATCATCATCCAGGAGGCCATCTCGCTGCGGAATTCGCCAGACAGCGGATGCGGGATGAAGTCATGCACGAAGGCGAGCGAGCCTATGGTGAAGACTATCAGAAGCGGTAATGTTCTCTTTAGAAACATGGTTCAGGCGTTGCTCGCTTCAAGGAGCCTGCGCAGCCAGTCCAAGTCCCAGCCCTTCACCGCCGCAGCCGCGGTAAACAGGATGATTCCCAGGACCAGGACGATCATGATGAATGCCTTGCCAACATCTTGCCCACGAAGGCTACCCAGCAGACGCGGTTCTCGTGACAGGTAGGCCGACGCCGCGTAGAGTTCCTCGCCCATCAGAGTGTAGTCGCACGTTGTGACGAAGAACGGCAACTGCGTGTATGAGTCAGTCCCGGCGATCTGGATGGCGCCCGTCGAGGCGCCTGTTTCGGACAGAAGGAGCGAATCAGCGCCGAAGGTGCCCATGAGGAAGATTGCGCCGGGCTCCTCGCGGACCATTCGGCCAGACACGGCTGCGACGTAGCTGAACTGGTCAGAGGCGACCAGCGAGACCTCATCGGGGTTGTAGGCGTCGGGTCGTCCGGCTTCTGTGTAGGCCTGCTGGACGATTTCCTGGCTGACTGCTGTGGTGATCGGGTCCTGATTCATCACCCGGACCCGGCTGTCGTGCTCGGCGGCGCGGTAAGCGATGCGGGACAGGATGTTGAGTGACGCTATGACGGGCAGGGCGGTCACCGAGCCACTGCCGTGAGTGAAGAACACCGGGCGGTCCATCTCCGTGGCCCGACCGATGGCCTCGTCTATCGCTTCCAACCCGGCTATCTTGCGGATAAACAGCCCGGGCTTGCGCTTGGCGACCTGGATGAACGCCACCACGACAGCACTGAAGGCCAGCGAGAGGATCAGGTTGTTCAGCTTGCCCCACTTGAACAGGTTCACGACCGCCTGTGCTTCTACGACAATCGGCTCACCGTCGTGGCTGACCAAGGCAACCTGGCCGTCCAACTTGACGCCCAGCCGGAAGGAATACGGCGCGGAGTTGATCGTGTCTATCTCGGCGTCGACGTGCTCGCCGTCGAGTTTCGTCAGATATGCGGCCAGCACTTGGTACCATTCCAGCTCGGCCTGCTGGGCGGGCGTAAGCTTGTGCTGCTCTTTGGCAGCGGGGCTGGTCGTCGGCTTGGTTGTGGGCGCCGGCTGCGGCAACAACTTCATCGCCGCCAGTGCCCGATCCAACTCGCTGGGGGTGAGTACGCCCTTGTCGGCAAACTTCTTGAGTCGCTCAGGTGTCAGCGGGCCAGGCTTGGCGGGCCCGAAAACCGCGGCCGGGACGATCTCAGCGTAGTAGAGCTTGTTGGCATCGTCGGAATAGCCAAAGTACGCGGGCTTTGCCGAAGCCAGGGCTTTCGGCGAGGGCGAGACCTCCTGCGTCTCGAACTTGCCGGCCTGGAAGTCGGCCTTCGTGCGGGCGATCTGGACGATGTACGTCACGCCGTTGGGCTCGTCGGCAGGCTTGGCCCACTGCACGATGATCCCCTTGCCGCCGTCGTTGGGCAGGTCGAAGGCCCGCAAGCTTTCCGCGACAGGAATGGCCTCGGCGAGGATCGCCCGTTGGGTCGTCGCCTGGGTTGTCGTTGCCGGCCTGGTCTGGGCCGCCACTCGCCCGGCCGGGAGCATCGCCGCAAGCGCGATCACAGCCAAGGTCGTCAGCGGCTTCACAATCACGGCAGCGGACTTTCTCAAGACTCGATTGCCTCGACGTTGGCCCGGGGGACGATCATGGTGTCGCCTTCCGGGAATTCCAGCTCCACGACGCGGACCTTCGCTTCGGACTCGACGCGCCTTGCTTCGGGCGGCAGGCTCTTTACCGCGCCCAGTCGACCGAAGCCAGGCTCACGGATAATACGGACCGGCGAACCGGGGGTCAAGCCTTTGGCGGGAGAGGCTTTCGCACCGGCCGGGGCGGCGCCCGCATCGCCGGTGGCGGGGATGATGATCTCCGGCCGAAGCACGCCGGCGCGGATCTGCGTGGTGCCGTTGGCCGACGCGCGCTGCCCGGCGTGGGCGGACAGGAGTTCGTGTGTCGCGGCCGCCATCGCCATGCTGCCGAAGCCCTCGGTGATAATCAGCACCGGGCGGATGTCCTCGTGGCCGGTGATCGCCACGCCCAGGTCGTAGCCGAGCAGGTCTCGCAGGTCGCAGTCGTGGAACCCGCCGCAAACCAGGGCCGCCACGCCGATCGCCGTCGCGCGGTCGAAGGCCGCCCGGGTTATCAGCGCCCCAGCCACGACGATCTTCCCGGCCAGGTCGTCGGTCAGGTCCTTCGGTTCCAGAACGGCGCCGGGTCCGTCGCCGGCCACGGCCAGTTCGCCGGCGACCTCGCCGCCGATGCCCAGGATTCCCTGAACCAGCGCGCCGGTGGCCTCGACGGTCACGCCCTCGTCGGGAAAGATCTCGACGACAGTCCCGTCGATGTACGCCCGCACGTCCACCGGCTTGGGCGCCGTGCGGATCATCACCTGTCCCGTAACGTGCGAGACGGTCTCGATGGACCCGTCGATCGGCGACCGCGCGGCGCTGCGGAACCACTTGATCAGCGGCTTGGTCTCGGCGATGGCTTCGCCGCGGGCGATCCTTTCGCCCGGCTGCTTGAGCATGAGATTCGGCAGGTCCGCCGGGGTTATCCCGAGTTGGTTGACCACGTTGACGGCCGAGATGTCGCCCGGCAGCTCGGCGTGGGCGACGATATCCTCGGCCCGGACTTTGTCGCCGACGCTTACGAGCACCTCACCGGCGATGGGCAGGCGGCGCTGCTTTCGCACGGTCGCGTAATCGGACACTCTCAAACCTGGTGTGTATGCGTGCGCCATGGGCGTTTCCTCGTTTGCTGCCGAAAGAAGGTCTTAGGTCATAGCTCTTAGGTCTTAGGAGGGCAGGGCCCCAAGTAGCTTCTCTTGGTCATCCCGGCCCGTCTATGGCGTTCCAGTCCCTAGGACCTAAGACCTATGACCTAAGAGCTTTCTGCTCACATCGGATAGGCGTCGAATGCCTTTGCCCAGCGGGCAATCGTTTCGCGGCGGTTGGCCTTGGGCACTTCCAGGGGCCTGCCCCGCCCGTCGAGGGCCAGGCCGACAATACCGCCGTGTACCTTCGCCTCGATGGTACGCCCGCCGCCGGCGCCTACGTCGACGCCGCGGCCCGGCTCGATGACCACCTCGGCGACTTCGTCCGGGCCCAGCGGCTCAATAACGATCTCACCGCCGCCGACGGATCCCTGTCGCGTCTGGCCGGCGACGGTCATGCGGTAATCGAAGCCCCTGCCGCCGGGCTTGACCTTGCTGGCGGCTGCTATGCACGTGCCGAGGTGGATCAGGCAGTCGTGGTCGAAGACTTCGGTCGCGGCCTTCTCGTGGACCTGGGCCAGCACGCCGAGGTGCGGCATCATGAAGATGCTGTCGACGGCGATTCGCGTGAGCCCCTCGGGCCCGAAGGCGTCGATGAGCATCATCATCGCCTGACAGCGCCGCGGCGCGTGCGAGAGGACCCCGCCCGAGCCGATAAGCAGATTGAGGTCCTTCATGTTGATGATGCTGTCACTGGAGCCGGACTCGTCGAACGACTCCGATATCGTCCGCCCGCGCTGGACGCCCTTGAGCCCGACGGCCAGCGCCTTGTGCTGAATGAACGCCAGGCGAAGGGCCTCGCGGGCGATGGCCTGCTCGATCTTGAGGTCCTCCAGCAGGCACGGCACGGTCGTCGGGCGGATCATCTTGTTCTTGATCCGGTCGCGAAGTTCGCCCTCGTCGATGTCCAGCGGCATCCACCGGAGGATGCTGGCCAACCCCGCCTCGGCCAGCACGTTGGAGATGCTGTAGCTCATGCCGAGGTTAGCGCTGACCGAGCGGTTGAACACCCGCTGGGCGGCGAGTTCCGGGCCGGAACCCTTCGGCGGCGGGACGTTGAAGTCGCTGAAGACGTCCGTGGTAGCCCCGCCTATGTCCACGCCGACGATGTTCATCTTCTCAGCCGTCGCGGCCTGCTGAATGATGTTCCCCCCGGCCGCGGGGGTCGGCATGATCGGCGCGCCGACCCACGACATCAGCTTCTGGTAGCCCGGCGCCTGGGCCATCACGTGCTTGAGGAACAACTCGTGGATCTCATCCCTGGCGGGTCCGAGGTTCTCTCGCTCCAGCACGGGCCTTAGGTTCTCGGTCAGGTGCAGTTCTGCCTTTTCGCCCAGTGCGGCCTGGACCTCGCCGCGAGCATCGGTGTTGCCCGCGTAGACGACCGGCAGCTTGTAGGAGGAGCCAAGCCTCGGCTGCGGGTTGGCGGCGGCGAGGAACTCGGCCAGTTCGACGACGTGGCGGACGGTCCCGCCGTCGGTCCCGCCGCTCAGCAGCACCATGTCCGGGCGCAGCGTGCGGATGCGTTCGATCTTCTCGTGCGGGGGGCGCTTGTCGTTGCTGGCCATGACGTCCATTACGATCGCCCCGGCGCCCAGGGCGGCCCGTTCGGCGCTCTCTGCCGTCATGGACTTGACCACGCCGGCGACCATCATCTGCAAACCGCCACCGGCGCTGCTGGTGGATATGTAGATGTCCACCCCCTCGTTGCCGCGGGCGGGCGTGATTATCTTCTCGCCGTCGAGGATGCGCCGGCCGGAGAGTTCTTCGAGCTCGACCATCGAGTTGAGCACGCCGCGCGTCACGTCCTCGAAAGGCGCCTCGACGGTGGTGGGGGCCTCTCCGCGGAACGTCTGGCGGTATCCGTCGGGCGTCCTCTCGATGAGTATTGCCTTGGTGGTGGTGCTGCCGCAGTCGGTGGCGACAATTACGTTAAGCTCGTCGGGCTTCACTTGGTTCGGTCCTCTACAAGCACCTGCTTGGCCTCGATGGCGTCTATCAGCGCGACGATCCCCTCGCGCCTGTCCACAATTTCAGTCATGCGGTCGTAGTTAGCCTGGTTGAGCAGCCCCGTGGCAAACGGGCGAAGGAACACCATCGCCTGGCTGCCGATTGCGTTCAGCGGGCGGATGGAACTGAGTAAGAGCACCGCCGGCATGGCCATCTGGCGCGCGACGATCTTCTCGGCAAGCCGGTCCAGAAGCTGCCGGTCCTCGTCGGTCAGCGGGCCATGGGGGCTATCGAGCGAAAACGCGTTTTGCAGGCCCCGGCGAAATTTCTGCATGCGGGTCTCGGGCATCGTGTCCTCGGGTGCGGGAACTATGGGCTAAGCGACGAATTGTACAGGACTCGCCCCGCCTTTGGCAGGGGGTTGTCAGGGATTGCTCGCTCCCGGGGATTCCCAGGGATTGCTATCCCTGGGCTTCAAGAGGTCCACACCGAGTTCCTGCAAGAAAATGTGACGGGTCGCGTCATCGTCCTGGAGAACACCATGGGTTTCGCGCGCGTCACCGATCCGAAGCCCAGAGATAGCAATCCCTGGGAGCATTTGTGCCCGGGCGCCGGAATCGCTTGACATTGCCCGTGCCGGTTCGAAAATGGCTGCTGTTCCCGTCGCCACCCCATGGAGGAGCGGAATATGAAGAACGGTTACTGGCAGAGGCTGCTTCGGATCGACCTTACCACGCGCAAGAGCACCGTCGAGCCGATCGAGCTGGACGACCTCAAGGCGTTCATCGGCGGGGCCGGACTGGCGGCGGAGATTCTCCGGCGCGAGACGCCCGCCAAACAGGATCCTTACGGCCCGGGCAACCGCCTTATCTTCGCGACGGGCGCGTTCCAGGGCCCGCCCATACCCGGCGGCGCCAAGTTCAGCGTCGTGAGCATTTCGCCGGTGACAGGCACGTTCGGCGACTCGGCCGCGGGGGCCGGTTGGGGCCCGTCGCTCAAGGAAGCCGGCTACGACGTGCTGGTGTTCGAAGGCGCCGCGGACAAGCCCGTGTACGTCAGCATCGTCGACGATAAGGTCGAGATACTCGACGCCGCCGACCTCTGGGGCAAGGACACCTTCCAGACCATCGACGCCGTGCATGAAATCGTCGGCAGCGCCAAGGCAAGCGTCGCCGCCATCGGCCCGGCCGGGGAGCGGAAGGTGGCTACCGCGTGCATCGCGTTCGACAAGCACAGCTTCGCAGGCCGATGCGGGCTCGGGGCGGTCATGGGTTCCAAGCACCTCAAGGCCGTCGCC
>JAUWQU010000585.1 GCA_030610965.1 Phycisphaerae bacterium | reverse complement strand
TACGAGGACGGCTGTCGCAAGGGCCAGACCGAGGCCCGGCAGGACCTGGCGGCCAAGTCGGAGGAACTGGTAGCCCAACTGCGAGCGATCGTCCGCGAGTTGACCGAGGCCCGCGCCGAGATGCTCCACGCCGGGCGGTGCGAACTGCTGGATTTCGCGCTGCTTCTGGCCGCGAAGATCGTCGGCCGGGTCGCGGTGCGGGATGTCTCCGCGGCAACCGAAAACGTCCGCAAGGTCCTGGAACTGACCGACCTCGCCCGCGAGCTGCGCGTGAAGGTGAACCCGGACCAGTTGGAGGCCCTGGCCGAGCACATGCCGGAGCTGATCGAGTCGCTGAACCACACCGGCTTGGTCAGACTGGTCGGCGACAAGGACATCTCGCCGGGCGGGGCGAAAGTTCACACCGCAAGCGGCGAGATCGACGCGACCATCGAAACTCAACTGGCCAACGTAGTCGAGGCCCTGCTGGGCTCGCGCGTCAGCCAGGACGATTACGGCCGATACGTGGCGACGGCCTCCGCGCCGGTCGAGATAGAGCACACGGAGCAAGTTACGACATGAACACTCCACTGGTCCGAAGACATGCGAAGAAGTTGCATAGTTTCCCAGGGATTGCATTCCGCCTTCGCCAAGGCTTCGGTGGACAGGCCTCTGGGCTTCGGGCACTTGGTTGCCGTTCCCTACTACCTACTACCTGTTACCTACTACCTTTCTTCCCAAAACAATGACTCCGCTTGCGCCATACAGGCAGATTTTGCAGCACGTCCGTCCGGTGACGGTGGCGGGGCGGGTGCGCTCGGTCCGCGGGCTGACCGTCAGCGTGTCGGACTTCGCCGCGCCGATCGGCGCGGGCTGCCGGATATGCCGCGGCGCCAGTGCCCTGGAGGCCCGAGTGATCGGCTTTTCGGGCGCCGAAACGCTCGTCATGCCGATGGGCGCGGTGACAGGAATATGCCGCGGCGACCATGTCGTGTGCTCTGCCGACGAACAAGCCGTCGGCGTAAGCCCGGCCATGCTGGGCAGGGTGCTCAACGGCTTCGGCAGGCCGATCGATGGCAAAGGCGAGATCCGCATCGAGCGCCGCATGCCGATCTGGCCCGAGCCGATGGGGCCCATGCAGCGCCGCCGCATCACCGAGCCGCTGGGCACCGGCGTGCGGGTGGTCGACGCCATGTTCACCGTCGGGCGAGGCCAGCGGATGGGAATCCTCTCCGGCAGCGGAGTCGGCAAGAGCGTGTTGCTTGGCATGGTTGCCCGCAACACCGCGGCCGACGTTATCGTCATCGCGATGATCGGCGAGCGCGGCCGGGAGGTGCGAGACTTCATCGAGAAGGACCTCGGCCCCGAGGGCCTGGCCCGTGCCGTGGTGGTCGTATCCACCGGCGACGAGCCCCCGCTGCTCCGCGTGCAGGGCGGGGCCGTGGCGACGGCAATCGCCGAGTACTTCCGCGACCAGGGCAAGGACGTGCTTCTGCTGACCGACTCGCTTACCCGCCTGGCCATGGCGCAGCGGCAGATCGGCCTGGCCGCCGGCGAGCCGCCCGCTACCAAGGGCTACCCGCCGAGCGTGTTCAACCTGCTTCCGCAGCTTCTCGAGCGTTCCGGCCGGACCCGGTGCGGCTCGATAACGGGCTTCTACACCGTGCTGGTCGAGGGCGACGACCTTGCCGACCCCATCGGCGACGCGGCCCGCGCCGTCACGGACGGGCACATCTGCCTGTCGCGAACGCTTGCCAATCGCGGGCAATTCCCCGCCGTCGACGTGCTCCAGAGCGTCAGCCGCGTGATGGTCGACGTCGCCGACGCCGAGCACCAGGCAGCCGCGCGAAAAGTGCTGAGCCTGCTGGCCCTGCACGACGAGGTCGAGGACATGGTCAGCATAGGGGCGTACCGCATGGGCACGAGCATCGAGCACGACCTGGCGATACGCATGGCCCCGGCCGTGAGGGAACTGTTTGCCCAGCGGATCGACCAGTCGGCCACGTTCGATCAAACTCGCCGCGGCCTGTTGGACCTCCAGGCCCGCATCCGCGCGACGCGGCAGGAGTTGGCCCTGGCAGCCAGGACGGCCCCGGCCCAGGCGCAAGGCAGAGGTAGCCGCCGATGAGCGACGAGCGAAAGCTAAAGCGTGTCGAGACACTGCTGGCGATCGGCCGCAACGCCGAGCAGGCCGCGCAGCAGGCGTTCGACATTGCCCGCGGCCAGGCCGACGAGCTTCAGTCTCGGCTGGCGCAATTGGAATCCGCGATGATCGCCCAGCACGAGGCCGCCCGGCAGCGGCTCGTCGAGGCCGGACTGGCCAATTTCGCCGGCAGCTACCGTGACGGAGTATCGACGCTGCGCCGCCAGATAGCCCGGCTGGTGGCACGGGAGAAGGTCGTCGATGCGGAACTTGAGGACCGGCGGGCGGATTTGTTTGCCGCGATGACGCGGCGGAAGGCGGCCGAGATCGTCCGTGACAGGCTCCGGGCTCGCCAGGTGCGGCGCGCGGCTTGGCTGGAGACGCGGCAGCTTGACGAGGCCCACGCGGCCATGCATGCGTCGCCGGTGAGCACGTGGCGGCAGGGCGCGGGCAGCATCGAGGGACATCGAACATGAAACGCCGGCTTCGAGTGGAACTTGGACACGCCTGGCTGCCAGCCGAGGACGCGGCGCATTTCGGGCCCGGCAGCGAGATTGCGCTGGACGAGCCGGCGGGTTGCGATGCGGAAATCGTCGCGGACGGCAGGCGTATCGCTCGCGGCGAGCTGACGGTGACGGACGGATGCTTTTGCGTTCGGGCAGATGAGGTAATGCGCCCTGGTTTAGTGGGCGCCGATTGCGGATTGCCACGATCCGGCCCCGAGAGCGGCCAGTCGTATCGAGAGCACTGAGAGCGAGATGAACGGACGACGCTGGAACCATAGGACAGCAGTGCCCACGGTGGCGCTACTCATGCTAGTGCTGCCGTGGGCAGCCCCCTGCGCCGGCGGTCCGACGAGCGACAGGTCGCCGGCGACGGCGAAGGTGTCTTCGGACGACCCGGCCAGCCGAGCCGTGCCGAAACGCAAGGACGACGATGAGTCCCGGCTCGTTGGCGGCGGGGCCGGCGATGACAAGTCCGACGGCTGGCTGCGGACGCTGGGAGCCCTGGCGGTCGTGGCGGTGCTTATCTTCGCGGCGCGGTGGTTTTTGCGTCGCTGGAGTGCGGCCGGCCCAGCGGGGCTTGCCGGGCCGATGGAGGTCCTGGCCCGGGCGTCGGTGGCGCCGCGTCAGCAGTTACTGCTGGTGCGGCTGGGACAGCGGCTGGTGCTGATCGGCGCCGGCGGCGGAGCGATGAGCACGCTGGCCGAAGTGACTGACCCGGCCGAGGTGAATGAGCTTATGCAGGCTGTCAAGTCCGCGAAGGATGGGACCTTCGCAGGCCTGCTGACACGATATGCAAAGGGCAAGTCGTCGGCGAAAGGCGTACCAGGCGACAAGCACGCGGCGGACAGGGAATGATCGTACGAGCGGCGACAACATGGGCGGTGCTGGCCATCGCGGCCGGGATGGCTTCGGCGGCCCCGGCGGGTCGCCCT
>JAUWQU010000048.1 GCA_030610965.1 Phycisphaerae bacterium | reverse complement strand
GGCGCTTGTTATTTGTCTGAGATTTGTTGCTTGAGATTTGGAACTTCGCCGAGCCGCCCCCGCCAGCCGACCGCACCCTCGGCGCACCCGGCGCACTCTTGCCCTTGTCCCCGCCCGAACATCGAGCTATAATAACCTTGTCGAAAACGGTCGAAACGGGAAGCAGCACCGGGGCTCCTGAACTCCGGGACCTTTTTCGGATTTGGGATTCTTGGCATTTGGCATTTTTGGCAGTTGGCATTTTGCCGCCTACCAACACCCGCAGGGCGGCCCAAAATGCGGAAAAATGCGGAACAATGCGGAACAATGCGGAAAGATGCACATGGCAGCCACCGGACACGCAACGCCCTCGACGCAGCCCGGGAGCAAACCAGGCACACGTCGCGCTCATGGAATTAGTCGGGGCCGGCGCGGCCGCTTGGCCATCGTCCCCCTCCCGGCCAGCACGGCAGCCCCTGTGAGGCGAGAAAACCATATGATGTCCCCCGATTTTGTCAAAGGAGTGCTTGCTGATCTCTGGGATCGTGATAAAATCGTTGGGAAGGCCGACGGCGGTCGTCGGCTGGAAGCCATCCGGGAAGTCCCGGTTCAGATAGGGGTGAATTCACGATAGGAGTCTGTCAATGAAGCCAGCACTGCTCGGACTGCTTTTGGCTGGCGCTTCGCTGCTTTCGGGAACGGCCCAGCTTTGGGCGACGGACGAGCGGCCAGCTGACGAATACGCGACGGAGGCCCGCGGCGGATCGACTCGCCCGGCAACGACCGAGGAGATCGAGGCCCTGCACCACGACTACGCCGCCCTCTGTCGGAAGATCTACCTGCTCTCGGAATACCGCGAGCCGGGCATTTTTGAAGGCATGGAAGGCGCGCCGCAGGCGACGTTCCAGCCGGACCCCAACGACATTCTGCCGGGCAAGGTGATCCGCGAATGGCGTCGCTACCAGGATGAGTACCTAAGCTTCCTCTACCCGATACCAGTCGGCGGCACGGCCAGGGTCGAGGTGTCCGGCAGCGAAGACATCATGAGCGGCATTCTGGCTAACAGCCACCGGTTCTGGAGCCGCGGCTACCAGATCATTGGCGGCGCGGAGAAAGAGGCCAACTCACCCCGCCGCGGTGAGGGCGTCTTCGAGGAAAGCGCCGAGGAAGACGCCGCGAACGTCTGCCTCGATATGTGGCTTACTCGCGCCGAGAGGTTCCGCTGCGGCGACTGGTTTTGTAACCCGGTGGTGTTCACGAAATACCTGTTCCACCGCGGGTCCTTTTTCCGCTTCGACGTGACCGGCCCGGGGAAGTTCAAATGGCTCCGGGTGCTCCGCGGGGGCATGCATGTAGGGTTGTCCGCCTCGGTGCATCTGAGCATCGACCAGGACCTGTACACCGCAATCGGGCTGAGCGTACGGATCAAGAGGCCCGCGTGCGAAGAAGCCACGTGCAGGAAGATGATCGCCGACCGCTACGGCCTGGAGGGCATGGTCGGCCTGATCGAGCCGGGCATGACGGTCGATCAGCTCACGGTGCTGCTGGGCAAGCCCGTCGAGCGCCGCGCCGACGCAGCCGTCTTTCGAGGGGTGCATGAAGCCCGGGGACCCGGCTTGATCTTCTGCTCGGAAGGGAAGTGCCGGACTACCGTCGAGCTGCCGCTGAAGGAGGGGAGGTTCGTGCGGTTCAAGGGCCCGCCGAAGATGGAGCAGGATTGGCTGGACCCCGAGCGGGGAAGTCTGGGCTGGATCGTCGAGTCGGCGAACGAGTACAGGAGCGGCACCTTCGACGCCCCCCCCAAGGTCGAACGGCTCAAGCCGGATGACGTTCGGCTGATCTTCGACCGCTTCGCGGAGCTGGCCCCCAAGGCTTGCCCCAAGGACTGGGACGTCCTCTGCGAGGCGATGGAGGCGATGGCCAAGGCGGGACACCGCGATGGCCGCGTCATGACCATCGTCAGGAAGCGAATCTTCAACCCGAACTACGCGAGTATCTATGCCATGGGCGTCGTCATGGCCTGCGAGCCCGACCACCGCAAGGCATGGGAGCTCATGGCCTCGGCCGCCCGGAAGATACTCGCCGACACCCCCGCCGACTGGGAGCCGGACGACCCCGACGAAACGGACCCCAACCCGATGGCGGCGCTGTGGACCATCCCCGAGATCACCGCCCCGATGCCCGAACTGCTCAAGGCCGCCATGCGCCATCCGAATCCCTTCATCCGGCTCAAGGGCTACGAGCGGTGCCGCAAGGTGCTCGGCAAGGAGACGATCGAGCTGCTCCGGGCCGGACTGGAAGATGAGTTCTATCGTGTCCGGAAGGTCTCGGCAAGGACCCTCGGCGAGTGCTGGGCGGAGGACCCCGCGGCGGAGGGTCTGCTGGCCGCCCGGCTGGAAAAGGAGAAGGTCGGCTACGTGCGCGACGTGATCGCCGAGGCGCTGAAGAAGGTGCGGGCGGGGATTGGGGTCAGCCCTTAAAGTCTTAAAGTCGCCGCGGTGCAACGTCAGACGCCCATGGTAGCGCAGCGAGGGACAGTTGGGGTCAGCCCTTGGGGACAGTTGGGGTCAGCCCTTAAAATATAAAATAAGGGTTGCCGGGCAGGTATTTGTTGCATAAGAACGGGGGGACATGGGGTCAGCCCTTGGAGTTTGGTCTGACCCCAACTGTCAGGGGCGAGTCCTGCTTGACGTAGAGTGTCTGGGTCGGGAAGGCGAACTCGATGCCCTCATCGTTGTAGCGGGTCAGCAGCTCGAAGTTGAACGCATCGCTGAACTCCATGTAGTTCCACCACTCGGCCGGGGCGTACCAGTAGTAGACGACGATGTTCAGGCTGTCGGCGTTGAAGTCCGAGAAATACACCCGGGGCGGCTTGTCCGGGTGGAAGTGTTCCATGCGTGCGGCGAGCATCTCGCGGAGGATATCCACGGCGCGTTGCACTTTCTCGGGCGAGGTGTCGTAGGTGACGGTGACGTTCAGCACACGTTTGAGCGACGACCGCTTTGAGACGTTTTCGATGGGTTCGTTGGTGATGACGGCATTGGGCAGCGTAACGAGGTGCCCCACGAGCGTGCGGATGCGCGTCGAGCGGAAGCCGACCTCCTCGACAGTGCCATCGTGGCCTTTGATCTTGATCCGGTCGCCGAGCTGGAAGGGCCTGTCGGTGAAGATCGTCACCGACCCGAACAGGTTGGCGATGGTGTCCTTGGCCGCCAGGGCGAAGGCCAGGCCGCCGATGCCCAGGCCGGCGACCAACGGGCCGATGTCCCACTTGTAGATGCCCTGGGCGATCAGCAGGCCTGTGACAATGACGACGAACACCCGCAGCGTCTTGCGGATCAGGGGTACGAGCTGGTCGTCGAGTTGAGTTTCGGTCTTGCTGGTCAGTCGCTGGAGCACGTCCTCGGCGATGTCGACCATGCGGAAGACGACCCACGCGGCGGCGATGACCGCCACGGCGGCGCAGGTCTTGAACCAGAGCAATTCGAGCTTGGCATCCAGCGTCAGCACGAGCCCGGCCACGTAGAGCCCTATGGCCAGGCAGAACATCTTGGTCGGCCCGGCGACGAAGCCGAAGATCCGCCCGACCACGCGCAGCCGGTTGCTGTCGCGGAGCTTTGCGCCGTGCCGTTCCAGGAAGAACGCCACCGTCTTGCCGACGACGAAACTGGCCAGAAGGATCCCCAGCAGCGCCAGCCACTGCCAGAGGCTATTGCCCAGGAACCCCTCCGAGTTCAGCACGGGGTCGGCGTTCTGGGTGGCGCTGTCGGCGACCTCGACCAGGGCCTGGCTGGTGCTGAGGCGAGGCTGGACGATCTCGTTGGCGTCGGGGATTGCCTGGAGCGTCCAGGCCTGCATGAGCGCTATGGCGTGAATCATCGTGATCTACTCCGGGCGCGGCCGCGAGAGTTCCGAGCCGGGATTTCCCGGATGGCTTCCAACCGACGATCGCCGCGGCCTTTTCCTTTTTGGCGATTCTATCGCCGGCCGCGAGATCGGCAAGCATTCTTTTTGCTCGGGGGAATTGGGGGCAGCCCTTGATGTTTTAAGGGCTGACCCCAACTGTCCGTCGATTACTTTCCCTGATTCGTCGCGGGAATCACCTGCAGCTCCTGAAACGCCGTGTTTTCTCCGCCGACCACACCGTTCACGGGTGCAATCGTCCACACCAGCCAGCGATAACAGCCCAGCGGCTTGCCATCGCTGCGGCGAACGCTGGTGGCCTCGAATTCCTTCGGGACAATATGCCGGGTGTCGACAGCAATGATCGGCGTGAACGTAGCCGCATCCGCAACGTTCCAACCCGGATCGGTTGCGGCATTACTGCCGTAGAGAACGTAATTCTGCCTGGCACGAATCCTCCCGCCTGACGAGAAGGTATTGACCTGGGAAATGCTTTTTG
Source organism: Phycisphaerae bacterium (assembly GCA_030610965.1). Taxonomy (GTDB): domain Bacteria; phylum Planctomycetota; class Phycisphaerae; order SM23-33; family SM23-33; genus JAUWQU01. Next base: position 6,297 of record JAUWQU010000048.1, on the reverse strand, counting down.
CCTCAATCAGATCAAGCTTGTAGGCGCCATCGAGAACTCCGTTGGCAAAGATCGGGCCAAACCCCTTTACAACCTTGCCGTCAATGATCGCATCGATCGGGTCGTTCCGGGTGGCCGGGCCGCCGGCAGACACCTTCGCAGGCACTGCCGCCGACGCCACAGGGATCTGCTTGAACTCGGGATGTGCCAGACTCTCCATGACAACATAAGTGTAATCGTTCAACTCTACGGTCATCCGCTTCTGCTTGCGGACAACCGAGAGGGTCAACTTCTGCCCGGCGGCCTTATCCGCCTGCGCCCGCACGTCATCGATCATCTTTGCTTGCACACTGTTGCAGGCAGTGATTGCATCGCCCTTCTTCAGTCCGGCCTTGCCCGCAGCACTGCCGGCGGGCACATCGAGCAGCAGCACGCCGCCTTCAGCGGACAGGCCGTAGGCGGAGCGGTCCTCGGCGCCTGAGATGTCGCGGGCCTTCGCCTGCCAGAGAAGCTTGACCGGGGCCTTGAGTTTCGGGATCGGCCCTGAGAACGTCAGCTTTATCGGGTAGGCGCAGCAGTCGTAGGGTGGCTTGGGCGGGAATGTCACCTGAAGAGCATCGGTATTCTGATTGTAGGCCAGTTTGTCCGGGGAACCCAGCAGCGACACGCCCGCGAGCCCCTTCAGGCTGAAACGGAATGAGTTGAGGGTCTTGATGTTGACCGTAGCCCCATCGCCAGGCCAGCCCATAATCGTGGCATACAGAGTGGTGTTTGCCTTGTTCCGCGTAAACCGTATGTCTTGCGGCGTAAGGGTGGCAATGCCATTGATCGATTTCGGCCCCTCGCCGAAGGCGTCCCAGGGCCGCGTCGAGAAGACGGATTCGCCGATGATGCCCAGGTATCTCCCCGCATCGTTGAGCGAGTCCACCGCCTGCTGCTCCAACTCGCCTTCAGGCGTCAGCGTCACATTCAGGAGCAGGTTGCCGTTCTTGCTGGCGACGTCAATCAGGGTATGCACAATGGCGTTGCCCTTGCTGTAACGGTTCTCGGCGCCACGCACCCAGTACCAGCTCGCGCCCATGGACTTGTCCGTCTGCCAGACGTAGGGCGTGATGTGACCGGCGTATTCAAATTCATAATTCTGGATACCGACGGGTTTCGCATGATTAACGCCTTTGAACGTGGCCAGCGCCTGTAATTTGCCACCGTTGAACTTCTGGTTCTCGTTGTACAGATAGGAGACGATATTATAGCCCGCCTTCTTGAATGGCGGCCCGCCGTCGGTGTAGTAGAGGTCGGGATGAGTCCTGTCGATCAGATCCTTCATCCTGTCCTCGAAGTTCTTCTCGAACGCCGGCGGGCCGACATCCTGGGTGCCTTCGTAGCCGTAACCGCTGTCGTTCCACGGCACGCCATAGAGATCCGCGAAGTTCGGATCCTGGCCGTCATACGGAACCCCCGCCATCGGCCCGGCCTTGTCGGACCCATGCGACGTCTGAAGCCAGCGGTAGGTTCTGGCAACGTGTGAAGCCACTCCAAAATGCAACCCGTACTTATCTGCCGACTTCTTCCACATCCCGCAAATGTCCTTGCCGGCAGTGGCCATGGAATTCCAGCGGGGCTGGTACTTGGAATCCCACATGTCATAGTTATCATGGTGGGCGGCGACCGGGACCACGTACCGCGCGCCGAGGCGCTTGTAGAGTTCCGTCAGGCGATCCGCCTGGGCCTGGTCGAACTTCTCGGCCTTGAAGAGTTTGCAGATGTCCTTATAGCCGAACTTCGACGGATGCCCATACGTGGCGCAATGATAGATGTTGGCCTTGCTGCCTTGTTCATAGATCCATCGGGCATACCAGGTCGGCTGGTAACCGGAGACGCATTGGGGGCCCCAATGCATGAAGATGCCAAGCTTGGCATCCCTGAACCACTCGGGCACGGTGTAATTCGTGAGCGAGTCAATAGTCGGCTCGTAATGAATAGGGCCTCGAGCCGCCGGATCGGCCGCCCGGACAATCGCCAGCGGCATTAGCAACATCGCGGTTATTCCGCACGATATAACTAATCGTCGGGTCATCGGTTGGTTTCCTTGGTTGTCCAAACTTTCAGCGCCTGTTTCCCGCTCTCGGATATTGAAAACGGTCCGGGGAAGGGATTGTTTTCATTTCTTTTCTTTCCGAAATAATCGCTGTCGATGCGGAGCGGCGTGCCATCGGTATTCTCGAACGCCTGGTCGGGTATGACCGCTTTGCCGAGAAGTTCGGTCGTCACCAATCTGCGCGTCCGTTCCGTGCCCCAGCTCTTATCGAGATCGATTTCGAGGTACAGGCCGTCTGGCTTCTCCACCAGATTGAGCGCCGGGTCGAAGTCCGGCTTGAGCAGCGGATCGGTTTCATGTTTGGAGGGCTTGGCGCCTTTGAGAAAAACATTCTTCTTTTGTGGGAATGCTACTTGCCCTGGTACTCCTTTGCGCCCGCCATATCCATTCGCGGCATCTGCTCGACCAGCCCGGGCACGGTTACGTCGCACACGCCGCAGGACGGCCTTATGGAGTGCGCGTGGCGGAATCCTGCGAAGCCTTGGCGAAGCAGGATGGAGACACCGCTTTGGATCGACCACGGCCAGGGCAAGCGGGTGCGCCCAGTTGCAATCCAATCCAAAGCGGTGTCTGCGCCACCGCACTCCATATAATCCCGCCTGCGCCGCACGTCTTTACGGGCAACGTGGTCGTGGCACGGGCGCTGGCGGGGCGCGGCTTTATGGAGTGCGCGTGGCGGAATCCTGCGAAGCCTTGGCGAAGCAGGATGGAGACACCGCTTTGGATCGAACACGGCCAAGGCAATCGCGTGCGCCCAGTTGCAGTCCAATCCAAAGCGGTGTCTGCGCCACCGCACTCCATATAATCCCGCCTTGGCCGCACGTCTCCATATAGTCCCGCCCTGGCCGATGGCGGGCGGCCTGCCGCGGTGGGTGGCCAGGCGAAGATTCGCGATGTCGCTCTCGTCCTGCAGCCGTTGCAGGCACGCCGGCCAGTCCCGACCGCGAGACTTCTTCGCCCACCGGCCCATGTCCAGCAGGCCGGTCTTGTCGGTGGCCTTGCCGCAGTGGGCGGCCGCGCTGGACCACGGGTATCGCCACGCACGCCGAACCAGCTTCGCACAGACGGGGTTGCGCTCGACGTACTGCATCGCGCGCCAGAAGTGCCTGGCGTCCAGCGGGCACGAGTCGAAGCGGCTCTGCCAGAGGCTTGGCCCGCCGTAGCCTTGTGCGAAGGCGGCTGCCCGCTACAGCCGTGCAGCCGGTTGACGGCCTGGGCGTACCGGAAGTTGGCCTGACCGAACCCCTTGGCCAGCGACTGTTCGCCGGCCGGGATGGCGATCAGGTGAACGCTTGGGGCGGCATAGCCTTGGCGACGCCGCCTGATTGGCCATCAGATCAGTACGCCAGGACCTCCAGGCCGTGGGTATCGCATTCCTCTGCCGGCATTTCAAGGTACAGCCGGCGGTCGTCATCGACGAAGAACACGTCGTGCCTGTTGTTGCCTCGCTGCGTGAAGGTGATGCGCGCAGCCCGGAATGACAATCCTCGCCAGTCTCGCCATGCCCGCAAGGCTACGGCCTCACCCGTGCGCCGTCAAGGCATTCAACGGGCGACTGTCCCGAGTTTCCGCTGGCCAAAACGCCCCAAGCCTGGCTGCTCGCGCAATAGCCTTCGAGCGCCGCGCGGTGGGGCTTTGGCTCGCCGGCGGCGCTCTTTTTATGCCATGTTTTGACATTTTCCGGCATACCAGGCGATTCAGGGAGGTTCAATAGAAGTGAGCCGCCCGTTAGCGCGGCAACGCAAGGCGATACAAAAAGACTTCTCTAGTGCAGCCACCGGTCAAACCCGAATAATCGGCACAAATAAACATAAGCTGGACATCCAGGGCTATGTTTACGGGCGACTTGGCTGTACAATCGGAGGCCTTATTGACGGGAGTGTCCCGCCAGGGAATAGGCGAAAACGCGGCGATGCTATCCCGCGTTTTCGGGAGTCTTATTGACGCAGGTTTTATTGGGCCGCCGCGCCCGGCCGCCTGCCAAGGTAAATCACCTACATATGAAGTTCGCGTCGCTTGAGGATATCCCATGCCCAAGTTAATGTCCCAGAAGTGTGAGTACGGCTTGCGCATATTGCTGGAGTTGACCAGCCGACAAGGCCAGGGGCCGATATCGGTCAGCGAGATCGCCATCTGCCAGGCCATCCCCCAGCGGTTTTTGGAGCTGATCATCAAGGAACTTCGCGAGGCCGGCGTGGTCCATTCCTATCGCGGCGCCAAGGGGGGTTACACGCTGGTCGGCGACCCGAAGGACCTGACCGTCGGCCGGATCGTCCGACTTCTGGACGGCTCGCTGAACCCCATGAATTGCGAGCCTTGCGGAGGCGACAAGCAATGCCTCCTCCAGGAAGACTGCGTCTTCATCGATGTCTGGCGGCAGACCGAGGCGGTCCTCGGCGGCTTTTACGACTCGGTCTGCTTCGCCGAGCTTCACCGCCGCCGCAAGAACATGGCGGGCGGCACACAGCCCTGCGCCAACTGACCCGAATCCCAGCCCCGCCAGCCGAGCCCGGCCGACCGCTCGCCGCATCCCGCGCCGCAGTTGCATTCCGCGGCCCAAGAAACGATCATGGGCGCCGGCGGTGCGCGGGCCTGGAACGAAAGTTTCACATCGACGAGTACCTGCGATAAGTGAGTTCGCTGGAGCAACGCAGTCGCACATGAGCCTTGGGCTCACCCGGGAACATGACAATGCCAGCGGGTTCGGCCCCTACTACCTACTACCTACTACCTATTACCTACTACCTTCTTCTTGGAACCGAATGACGACGAAATCCGCACCACAGGCCCTGCTGGACGCGGCGGACGCGGCAGGGCGAATATCGGGCCGGCCTGAGTTGGCGCCGGAACTGGTCGGCGCGCAGCGGCGAATACTCCTGGCCGTCGAGGCCCACGCGCGCCGGGCACACGAGACAATCGGCTCGCTTCCGTTCGGGCGGATACACGGCCTGCTCCTTTACGCAGTCTGCCGCGGCTACGAAGCGGCGTACTACTGGCACACTGGCGGCGACTACCAGGTTTCGACGGCGGGGATGTTCACCGGCGAGGCCCAGTGCGACGTCAGCGACGAGATGATCGCCCACGTCCGCGAGATTCCCCTGGCCGACGAGCTTTTTGAAGCGTTTAAGAAGTGGGCGGCCGGCAATGCCGGCACGTTCACCGACGGTGCCGACCCGTTCGAGCCGCTGATGGACGCCCTGGGCGCGGCGTACCGCGTGGCTTACGCCGTAGGCCTGCGATTCCTGCAACCCGACGGCCGATGGCGGGCGGCCCCGTTGTGACGGCCTGTTTTTTTCCAAGGGAGACCAAAGATGACTCGAAAGACTCTGACGACAATCGTGCTTCCAGTGCTTCTGCTGGCGACGGCCTCTGTCGGCCTGGCCGGCGAGGCGGGCAAAGCTGATAAGCAATTCCGCAGCGCCTGGTTCTCCGATGCCGAGCGGATATGGATCGGCCCGGAGTACTGGGCGAACCGGCTGCAGGATTGGCGGATATCCGCCGGCCGGCTCGAGTGCGTCCGCGGCGGCCAGGATCGCAACGTGCATCTGCTGACGCGGCAGCTCGGCGAGCGCGGCGGCGCCTTCGAGATGAGCGTGCGCCTCGGCGCGCTCGACCCAGCCGCGACGGCCAAGAGCCCCGGATGGGCGGGCTTTCGCGTGGGGGCGATCGGGCAATGGAAGGACCATCGCGACAGTTGCCGCCGCGGCGTGGGAATCAACGTCGGCCTGACGACCGACGGCAAGCTGTTTATCGGCACACTGCCAGCCCCGCCGGCCGCGGGATTGCCGGCCCGTGAGGAAGACGCAGCGCCGGTCCGGACCGTCGCACTGGCCGTCAAAGCACGAACGGCCGGGCGCGCCGGCGCGGCCAAGCCCAAAGGCCCGGCCGTGGGAATCGCCGACGTCGAGTTGCGACTCACAGCCAGGCCCAGCGGCGAGAACTACACGCTCACGCTCTCTGCCCACGTTCCTGGCGGCGGCAAGGAGCTGGCGAAGATCTCCCGCGACATCCCGGCCGGGCGAATGGTCGGCAACGTTGCGCTTGTCTGTCACGGGGGCGGCGCCGGCAGGGCCAGGCGGGCTCGCGGGCAGTCGGCGAGTGGCAACGTGCGGTTCTGGTTCCGCGATTGGCGCGTGGCCGGCGCGAAGTTCGCGGCCCCCGACGAGCATGCCTTCGGCCCCGTGCTGTGGGCCCCGTACACCCGCCGCCGCGGCGTGCTG
>JAUWQU010000352.1 GCA_030610965.1 Phycisphaerae bacterium | reverse complement strand
CGGGCGACGCGGACATCGACGATGTCCTGGACACGCCACTGGAACCCGTCCTCAAGGTGCGCGGACCCAAAATCAAGTGATTTGACGATCTTCAGCAGAGCGACGCACTGCCACACGGGCATAGAGAACGTACAGGCATCGTCATGCGTACGGTGTTACTCGCGCAGGTACGGGGCCCTGTGCATGGAGAGCCCGCGTGACGAGTGCTGAGCAACATTCAGAACATCTGCTGCAACTGCTTCAGACGGTCACCGTGGCCGGCTGCGAGCGATCCTTCAAGGTGTTCGACGGCGCCGCGCTCTGGAATCGATACCTCGTCGGTGTCGACAAACGTACCTCGTGTGGCGATCCGAACGAGGCGATCCTCGACTTCTGTCGACGGCTTAACATGCCCGCTCGCTTGTTGGAGACGCTTGCCCAAAAGCTGCCGGAAGTGAACTTCGTCCTATTCGGCTTCGAGGAAAACGAGCGGACCTGTGTCTACAAGGTGTACCTGGAGTACTACGACACCTTCGCCTCGAAGGTCAAGGTCAAAGCCGGCCCGACTGATCCCATGCTAATGCACCTCGGCTTGAAATGGGATATATCCAATAGTGACAGGGCCGCCATCGCCCAGTACGTCTGGCATCCCTATCTGTCAGCCCAGACGATCCTGACACGAATCGCCGCCATCTACGCTGAGCCCCGATACCGAGCATCTCTGAATATAGTGGAAAGCATTTTCCGGCTCGCAGCGGGCAGGATGACTCGACGTGACATTCTTTATCTGGAGGTCGCTGAGGGGGGCAATCCGAGGCGATCCTTCGACGTCAATCTCTACAAGGCCAACCTCACTCTCCGCGATCTGGAGCCTGTCCTCATACGCCTCGCTGAGCATTACGCAGTCGATTCCGACCTGGTCGAGCGGATCTACCCCTGCTATGCGACGTGCCCTTTCGGTCACCTTGCCGCCGGCATAGATCGGCAAGGTCGCGACTTCCTTACGATCTACTACGAAGCCTGTCCCCCTGGAGTGCAGTGGCCCACCGGTTTTCGGCCCGCACACTTCCCGAGCAGACTTGGGGGTCTTGACCGCACGGAATAACGCGGTAAGCTATGGCCTCGCCGACAACAAAGTAAAAGAGGTGTCTTCAGATGAAAGCCCGAGTTTTGAGAGCATTGGCGTTTGTCGTTCTGGCTGCCCTGTCAGAATCCTCGTGGGCTGCCGGGGAAAAACCCGTGCTGTGGTGGAGTTTTGACGGGCAGAACGCGGAGGCGGTCAAAGATGCCGCCAGCGATACCGAGGACACCATCGAGGGCAGCTTCAGATACGTGCCCGGCCCTTGCGGATCGGCACTCAAGCCGGATGGCTATACGACCTGCATCGAGCGCAAAGCCGCCAAGGCGCCCCCGCTGGATTCCGCCTTTACCGTGGAGGCGTGGATCGCGCACGCGGCGTATCCCTGGAATTGGTGCCCGGTGCTGGCCCAACAGGATGCTGAAGACAAGGGCTATCGTCTGGCGGTCGGCCCCAACGGGGATTTCTCGCTCGAGCTGGCCGTCGGCGGCAAGTGGCAGAAATGCGTCTCCGCAAGGGATATCCTGCCACTTCGCGAGTGGACGCATATCGCGGGAACGTACGATCCCAAGAAGGGCATCACGCTCTTCGCCAATGGCAAAGAGGCAGGCCGGCTCGATGTCAAGGGACAGCCCGACTGGGCCCGGGACGCCAGCATCCGCGCACTGATGAATTACGAGAAAGTCAAGCCCTCCAACATCCACCGCCCGTTCGGTACGCTGCCGGGCTGGTTCAGCATTGACGGACTTGTCGACGAGATCAAACTCTACGACGCGGCACTGAAGCCCGAGCGAATCAAAGAGGATTCCAAGCCGAATGGCAAACTCGCAAGCCCGGCCCTGCCGCTGCGCAAGATGCCCTGTGGCCCGGAAGGCCCCGGGCGTTTCGGCGCTTATTACCACAGACTGAAATACTACGAGGAATGGGACAACCTCTGGGCAGTCGACGAGCACCCCGATATTGTCGTCCGGTTCGACCGGTCCGCGACTCGGGTCGTCTTCTGGCGAGGAAGCCGGTTTTCGCCCGCCTGGGTTTCGGAAAACGGGTTGTGGATGGCCGACCAGAGCGTCGAGTCGTGGAACAGAATCGAGGGCTGTTTCGAACACATGCAGGACCGCCGCTGCCGCTACTCGCACGTCCGCATCATCGAGAGCAACGACGCCCGCGTGGTGGTCCACTGGCGCTACGCCCCGGTCAACGCCCATGACAACCTCCGGAATGAAGATGACAAGACCACCCGGGCATTCTGGGTCGACGAATACTATTACATCTACCCGGACCAGATGGGCATCCGCAAACCGACCTGGAAAACCGGGACTCTCCCCAGGCCCATCCAGTTCCAGGAATCGCTCCCCTTTACAGGCCCCGGTCAGCTCCAGAGCGACGTGGTCAACAAGGATTTCGCCATGGTGGCGAACTTCAAGGGCGAGACTGAGACCCTCTCGTTCGTGGAGAACCCCGGCAAACGCGAGATGCCCGCAGACCTGACCATCCAGCGATATAATTTCCGCTCGAAGAACCGGCCGTCGATTATCTTCGAGCCGGGCAACAGAATGGGCAGGGCCATGGACCGGGAAATGCCCTCCGGAGGGCTCGACGTCCCCGGGTCCTGCAACCACTGGCCGGTCGGCCAGGCGGCCTGTGACGGCAGAACAGCCCAGGCGCCCGATCGCCCGACGCACTTTTTGGGATTTCCGATCTCCAGACCGCCGGTGCATGAGAAGGACGGGCGTTCGTGGTGGAACGGCCTCTACAGCATGACGGAAATGGACAGGGCCGGGCTCGTCTTCGCCGGCAGGAGCTGGGCATACGCCCCGCGGGCGGCTATCAAGGCAAAGGGTTTCCAGTGCCAGGGCTACGACCGCGCCGAGCGGGCCTATCAACTCACGAAGGAGAAGCCGGCCGCCGACGGAAAGCTGGAGCTGACACTCGATGCATCCGAGGACTCGCCGGCGTTCAACCCCGCCTTTGTCGTCAGGCACTGGCATCCCCGGTCCCTGAAGCTGAAGCTGGACGGCAGGCAAGTGCCCCGCGGCAGCGATTTCCGCGTCGGAGCGCGACCCACACTTGAAGGCGAAGACGTCATTATCTGGATCCGGGCGAAATCGACCAAACCACTAACGATTGAGTTGATCGCCGAACAGGCCGGCGCTCGATGAGCGGAGTAGCCGAAATGTAGCGGCCCAGCCAATTGTTCGCTCGATTCCTCAGCCTGCCAACGGTAATCGAAGGCTGTCCAATCGAGACAAGGAGAGAGCATGTTCGAGCAGTTCACCGATCACGCCCGGAGCGTGCTGGATCTGGAGGGCATGGAGGCCCGGCCGCCTGGTCGGGGCGCTTGTTTGTTCGGTATTGGCGGGCGCCGGGCCTGCATCGGCAAAAGCATGTGCGGGTGTTCTGTTCGTGTCCGTTGGGGGGTCACTTCTTGAACGGTTCTCCTCGTTGTCGTTTTGCGTAGGGTGAGTTGGGGTTGTGTCCTTCGTGCAGGGGCCAACCGTCGTAATCCTTGATGAACGCCCACTGCTGGCGGGGCATTCGCATCTTGACGGGGTTGTCTTCGATGTAGGGGATCGTTCGGCGAATGTCATCGGGGTGGTCCTGGAAGACCTTCCAACCCGGTCCGCCCCAGACGGGGTGGTCGGGCGGTCTGGGCCCGTGACGGGCCAGTGCGTCACGAGATGACTTCTGCAGGTTGGCGATCATCTGCTCAGCCGTGTCGCGGTGCTTTCGAATAAGCATGTGGACGTGGTCGCCCATGATGGCGCATGCGTAGCCGGTGTATTTGCGAGCCGCGATGGTCTCGGCGAAACTTGCGGCGATGATCGCACGCTCGTCCGGAGAGATCGTAAGCAAGGCGTGTTTCAGTACGGACGGAGCCTTGTTGTAGAACGCGCGGATTTCCCATCCCGAGGGTTGGACGGTCTTTCGCCCGTGGTGTATCTCGCCCAGAGATGCAACGATGTCCTGACGTATGCTGTGCGATGTGCTTCCCCGCGGATCGTTAGGTAACCACCATCCGTATGCGGTCCAGATCAGGTGATGTGCGATAACCATGGAGCGATGGTAAACGAACATCGCGCGAAACCGCAAGCGGTTGTCTGACGCGCGAACAAACTTGTTTTCACTCACCACGCAACCGCTTGCTCACTCACCACGTAACCGCTTGTTCGCGCACCACGTAACCGCCCGTTCGCCCACCACGCAACCGCTTGCTCGCGCACCACGCAACCGCTTGCTCGCGCACCATGTAACCGCTTGCGGTTTCGCGTGTCGTCGCGCTTCAGATGTTAATTCGCTCATTGTTTCGGAGACCTCCTTAGCAGGGACCTGTCGGTCGCCACGGCGGGAAGAGATTCTAGTCACGTTCTTGCAGCGATTGCCCCTTGCCGCCGGGGCGGCCCCGGCCTTAGAATACCGCCCAATCGAGACAAGGAGAGAGCATGTTCGAGCAGTTCACCGATCACGCCCGGAGCGTGCTGGATCTGGAGGGCATGGAGGCCCGGCGGATGCACCAGGCGTACCTGGGCACCGAGCACCTGCTGCTGGCGCTGATTCACGAGCCGCAGGGCCACGGGCACCGGGCGCTGGAGAGCCTGGGCGTCACTCACGCACAGGCGCGGCGTACCCTTGCCGAGCTCGTGGCCGAGGGCCCCGAGTCCGACGTTCCGGACTACTTGCGCCAGAGTCCTCGCATCAAGCACGTTATGGAGTTGGCCCTGGCGGAGGCCCGGCGGCTCAAATCGGCGAGCATCGGCACCGAGCACCTTCTGCTGGCTTTGCTGGGCGAGCCGGAAGGGGTGGCGATGAAGGTATTGGCCAGCCTGGGCATCAAGCCCGAGAGCGTCCGCGATGAAATCCTCGGCATGCTCGCCGAGGAACGAGATGGCGCGGCTGGCGAGTCATAGGCCGGGCGTCGCGGCTTCTCACAGGCACATCCGCGGCGTGCCTGACGGGGCAGTCATCGCACCTTGCGTGTCAGGGGGACGAAGCGTACGGGCATCAGCTTCTCGGTGCGGGTGGCGCCGTCTTTGGCTTTTTCGATGACCATCAACTGCTGGATGGCCCGCGCGCCGCCGACGGGGATTACGATTCGCCCGCCCGGCGCCAGTTGCTCCAGCAGTGGCGGGGGG
>JAUWQU010000597.1 GCA_030610965.1 Phycisphaerae bacterium | reverse complement strand
TCCTGCTTCGATGCGTTTGAGGTAGGCTTCGGCGGCGGCGTTGTAGACGATGACCTGGTCCTGGAGCTTCGCGATTCGGACCGCGACCCCAGCCCAATGGGCGTAGGTTTTCATATGCGATCGAAGCGCCTCGACCTTGTCGACCTGCCGAGCCGCACTCCAGAGCTTCTTCTTGGCGGCGGTGACGGCTTTGGCGTCGCCCGCCTTTCGCGGGTCGGGGCTGTTGAGCCAGTCCGGCCACAGTCGCAGGGCTCCCAGAGACTTCAGGAGCGAGTCGCCCACCGTCCCGGAATGGGGCTTGACGTCGCCGTCCGGGAAAAGGATTCCGGCGATCTGTTTCGCGACTGACTCCTCGGCCGCCACACGCTTGACGGCGGCCAATCGCTCGCCGTGCTTGTCCAACTCGGCCTTTTCCAGTCCCGACAGGGACCTGTTGTTCTTGCGGAGTGTCTCCCGTTTGGCCTCGAGTTGTGCCTTCCGCTTCTGCAGGGCCTCGATGACCGCGGCGGTATCGGCGTAGCGAGCGGAAAGTTTCGTCAGGGGCTTCGTGGTCAGGGCAAGGGCGGCGAAACGCGCGGTCTCTTTCTCGGCCTGGGCCTGAAGCTCCACGATTTGGTCGAACCACGGCTCGTGGAAACGCTGTGTGGCCGCGTGAGTCAGGCTGAGGCCATAGATCGCCACGGCGCGGACCCCTTCGGGTCCGTCGAGGTCAGCTACATCGGCTCGGGCTCGCGCCATGGCATTGCCGCCTGGCGGTTCGGGAAGAACCGCCCGGAACGTGCCGCGAATGCGTTGGGCCACCTCGCGGGCCATCCCCAGCGTGGCGTCGCGGCGATTGGCCCATGGCTCGCCGGTCTTGAAGCTGCTCCACGCCACCTCCACCAGGTTCCGGCCTTCCTGGAACACCACGACGTCTCGCGTGTGCATGGCCTTGTCGTACGGCTCCTTGATGCCCTTGATGGTGAACGAAACGGACGTTCCGGTGACTCCTGCGTCCCGGAGATTGACAACCCTCGCGTCGGCCTTGATCGACTTGAGTTTGGCCTCGAAGGCGTCCTTCGCCAGCGGGGCCGCATCCTTGATTTCCACAACCACGCGCAGGATGTGCAGCGGCGTCGGTGAGCCGCCCTGGACGAATGGCGCGTAGAAGTACGTTCGGTTGGCCGATCGCTGCTTGCCGGTGCTCCGGTCGGTGACCTTCCCCTTGGACGTCCGCCATGGCCCTTGATAGCCGGGGAAGTACTTCACCTCGGGGAAGAACGAATCGACGTCTTTAGGCCCGTCGTCCACCGGCGTGAAGGTCAGTTCGTAGTCGATGCGGCGATCGGCGGCCGGGTCGGCGGGCCCCTCGCCCCAGAGCCCCACGGCGAGCACCTCCAGCCGAGCCAGCGCGCCGGCCTTGTCCAAGGTCATCATGATCGTTTGGGAAGGCGCCTCGTCGTCCAATGTGCCCGCACGGGTCGCCCCTGACGGCAGCGGCGCCCGCGGGCTTGGCTTGCCGCTGGTGTAAAACAGGGCGGTCTTGGCGGGGAAGACCGCATTGACGGCCGGAAGCTGACGGATCTCGCACACAACCTTGGTCCAGGTCTCGCCGCGCTTCTTCATGATGCGAAAGCCCTGGCGTCGCATCCCCAACGGTCGGACCGAAAGCGACCGCTTCACGGGGATCGGATCGCTTCCGACCTGGACCGTCTGGGCCCTATTCTTCTCGGTGATCAACTGGTTTCGATTGAGGCGGCTGTTGAATGGCGGGGTGGCGTCCTCGAGCAGAATGTTGTCGGCGAAGTAAAGCCATGCGTCATCGAACACCACCATGGATGGATCCTGACGCGCGACGCCGATCTTCGTGCAGGCCTCTTTTATGGCGGCGAGGGCGTTTCGGCTTCGGCCTTGACGCCGGCAGGCCTCGAGCGTTTCGCGAAGGAAGCCCGTGCCGTAGCGGGCGACCATGTGGTCGATGAACACCGCGCCGCCATAGCCGATATCCTTGGTGCGGAGACTGCCAAGCCCTCCGGTCAGGAATGCCTCCGACCAACCGTAGATCGTGTCCCCGGAGTCCGGGACCCATTTCGGGGCGGCCTTGAATTGATACCACGTGCTCATCGCTTCGTTAAGCCAGCCGAATGGATAGTTGTACTCCTCCAGCTTGAACACCTTGTCCTTGAGCCATCCGGTCGGATTGTACGCCGACTTGGAGGCCTTGTAGCCGGGGACGTAGGTGTCCAAAAAGGTTTCGACTCCCTGGTTGGCCTTGCGGGCGCCGGGAACCCAGACATCCAGAAACGTATTGAAGTTCTGATACTTGAACTGGAATTCGTGGAACATTTTGTGGGCGGCCGAGGCGCGAAGCTCTTCCAGGGAGAAGTTCGGAATCCTGCTCGGCAGGTTCAGCACGATGTACGATCCGCCGGTCGTCGTGAGGTTGTGCCCGGCATAGATGACACCGCCATCCTTGTCGACAATCGACTGGAAGTAAACGTCCAAACGGTTGTTCTTGTCGCGGCCGGCCCGCAGGCCGAAGCTCTCCAATTGGGCGTAGGCCTTCTCCAAGGCGTCAGCCGCCACGACCGACGCCGTCTGCGGGACCTTCGGTGGAATGTGGATTCGGCAGTGATCGGTGAGAATCTCCGACGGCAGGTGCTCGTCCGTATTCGTGACGATCATCCATATGGAGGCGTGACTGACGCCGGCTTCGACGGTGCGCGTGGCGGGGTCGTATTTCGCCGCGTGTGTATACCATGCGCCGGTGAGGGTCTTCTGACTGGTCGCCAGCGAGACGCTGTAGCACGCCAGTGACAGTCGCTTCTCGTCGGCCGTACTTAGCGATACGTCCTCGGGAAGCCGCATGCGGATGCGTTGCGGCGGAGCTGCGCCGACTTCGGGCTCGATGGAAACCATCGCCCCGACGGCTTTGGCGCCGGCGGGGAGTTCCGCATCAAGTTCCAGCGCCTTGACTGAAATGCGATCCGGCTCAGCCGCGGCGATCTCCACGCCGGAAACCGACGTCTGAGTCCAGGCGGCCAGAGGAGGACACACCTCAGTCGGGGCGGGCGCAACCTTCGCGGTTTCAGGCTTCGCCGGAGGCGGCTTCTTGCCCCCGTCGCATCCCGCAAGCGGCGCCAAGGCCACCAGCGCCAGGAGAATTCGAGGAAGACACCACGATACAATGGCTCGATCGAACATGTGTACTCCTTCCATGGTTGGCCCCCTTGAAAGCCGACGAGGCAGAAAGAGCAAGGACTCGCCCCTCATCCTCCCGGGCCCGCGAACTTTACGGACGTCCGGGAAGTTCCTCCCACCCCACCGACAAGGCGCCATCGCTATCTCACCCTGATATTCAAGTTCCAGGCATTGCCAACGGCGAGCAGTCCGTTTAGAAATGGATCTCGTCGCGAGAGCGAGCCGGGATTTTTTAGCATTTGAGCATCAAGGAAGAAACCGCAGGCAAAGCCTTAGCTTTGTTGAGGACTTTTAATGCTGACG
>JAUWQU010000205.1 GCA_030610965.1 Phycisphaerae bacterium | reverse complement strand
AATCTTCCCTTCCCCCGCGACCTGTAGCCGTGAAGGTGCGCTGATTCATGCCGGCCCCCCGGGTAGGGGTTGTCAACCAGTAGAATACGCGAGAAGTCAACGGCAGGATTCTTGAAGGTGATGGCGCGTTTCACGCGTCGGACCGCCAGGTACAGCTCGGCCGCTGGCGCTCCCTTCATTTTGTCGCCGAGCTTCTGTTCCAGTTCCCCCAGTTGCTTCAACTCCGCGCTTACATCGAGTTTGGCCGATGCCTTTCCTATCCGCTGGGCCAGTTCACGGGCCCAGGCGATTTCCTGCATCGCGCGCGCGGCCGTCGGCTTGCCGTCCGCCTGAAAGATCCAGTCCTTTTCCAGTGGCGGGAGTTGCTCAAGCCGTTGTGCTTGTCTTGTGAACTCTTCCCTGGCGCGTTTTGCATCTGCCGCGCGCTTTCGGACGGCGTTTTCCGCCTCGGCTTTCGAGCTGAACACCTGCAAAGCGTCAATCGCGCCATAGAAGCGGGTGCCCGAAGTGTAAACCGGTGAAATGCGGAATCGCAGTGGGCCGGAGCCGTCGCCGACGTAGGAAAAGGTGTGGCTCGTAAACAACGCTTTTCGTTGCCACTTGCCTGGCTTGACCATGTGTTTCTTCAGCACCGTTGCGTCGGCCCGGAGCAGTTCCACCGCGAGCTGATCGTCCGCGGCAGTCGTCTGGGAGAGGGCCTGATAGACCGCCGGGGCCACCTCGAAAGCCACGGTGTAGGTATGTCCCGCGTCATTTGCCGCGAACCCCTTCTTCATTGTGAAGACATTCTGATCTGCCTCCCCGGCCACCACCATAAGCGCCCAGTCGCCCGCGGATCGCTCCACAAAGTGCGCCGGCATATCAGCCCCCAGCCGCGCCCATCCCGGCATTGCGTCAAATCCGTGTTTAACAGGCAACCCGGTCTGTGCCTGACGGTGGCGACCCTTTACCGATATCTCGGCGTTGAAGCCCTCTGTAAACAGTGGGGCTGCAAGCCCGGCAGTTGAGAAGAGGAATACATGCAGCAGGCATGCCAGTATTCTCTGAGTCATTCCATCTCACTTCTTCTTGAGTGAATGGAATTCCGTTGAGCCAGGATCGCGTACTATGCTATGCGGAATTCCACATGGCAGGGATATTGCCATGCTGAACTGAAAGGGCAAATCTCGTGCCATCACATGTTCCCGAGCCACCATGCCGCGGACAGCCCTCGACTTGCGCCGACTGTCCGCCAGCCGGTTGTGTACGTCAAACGCTGTGCATGGGGTGCGCCGGGGCGGGGCCGCCCCGCTCCCGCGCCGACAGCGCTCCTTCTCGCGGACGGGCGCCAGACGTCTCGGCGGTTGATCATCCCTGCACCGGCTACCGGCGACTGGAGGCGAACACCAGCTACTTGCTACCGCGTTCTAAAGCGCCTCGATGATCGCATCCGCCATCTCGCTGGTGCCGACGGCGGTCGGGTCGTCGCGGTCGGGCTTCATGTCGTAGGTGACGGACTTGCCCTCGACGATAACCTTGGTGACGGCGGCCTCGAGCCGCTCGGCGGCGGCGGCTTCGCCCAGGTAGTCCAGCATCAGCTTGCCGGACAATACCAAGGCCGTGGGATTGACCTTGTTGAGGCCCTTGTACTTCGGGGCCGAGCCGTGCGTGGCCTCGAAAATCGCCCCGCTGTCGCCGATGTTCGCGCCCGGGGCGACGCCAAGCCCGCCGACCAGCCCGGCGCACAGGTCGCTCAAGATGTCACCGTAGAGATTCGGCAGCACGAGCACGTCGTACAACTCGGGCTTCTGAACGAGCTGCATGCACATGTTGTCGACGATGCGGTCCTCGTACTCGATGTCCGGGTACTGCCTGGCGATGTCCTCGCCGACCGCCTTGAACAAGCCGTCGGTGAACTTCATAATGTTGGCCTTGTGAACTCCGGTAACCTTCCGCCGCCCGTGCTCGCGGGCGTACTTGAAGGCGTAGTGGAATATCCGCCTGGTGTACTCGACGCTGATGGGCTTTATGGATATGCCGGTGGTGTCCAGGCCGGTCCTTATCTTCTTGTCCGTCGAGAGCCTGTTGATGAACTCGATAAGCTCGGCCGTCTCGGGCTTGCCCTTCTCGAACTCGACACCCGCGTAGAGGTCCTCGCAGTTCTCGCGGACGATGACGAGGTCCACGTCCTCGTATCGGCTGCGGACGCCGACGTAGCTCTTGCACGGGCGAAGGCAGCAGTACAGGTCGAGCGTCTGGCGCAGCAGCACGTTGACGCTGCGAAAGCCCTTGCCGACGGGCGTGGTGATCGGCGCCTTGAGCGTGGCGTCGGTGTTGCGGACGGACTCGATGGTCGCCTCGGGCATGGGCGTGCCGGCGGTTTCCATAATGTCAAGGCCGGCCTCGCAGACCCGCCATTCGATCCGGCCTGCCCCTTCGGTTGCCTCCAACGCGGTATCGATGCACCGCCGCGCGGCCTCGGCCAGTTCGGGCCCCGTGCCGTCGCCGCGGATAAGCGTTACGGTGTGTTGCGCCATTAAGGTGCGTCCTTTCCTGCGTCTCGCTGTCAGGTTCAATCGCGAGCTTCGTGTGCCCGGCGACGTAAGTTACTTGCCGATTCGGACGGTGGCCGAGCCGTAGCCGACGTTGCCGTAGATGTCGGCCGCCCGCACGGCAATGCGGTACGTGCCGGGTTTGAGGTCGTCTACGTTGAAGCTGAACTTCTCGACGTCGCTGTCGCATATCCCGTCGCCCGGCAGGACAGCGTGCCACTCGGCCTGGCTGTTGACGGAATACTGTATCGCCTCGATCCGGCTGGTGGCGTCGGCGATCTGTCCGGTGACGACGACCTTCCCGCCGGCGACTTTCGCGGCCAGGGGCCCGACCGCCGGCGCGGTGTTGTCCACCACGACCGGCTCGCTTATCCGCGCGGAGGTCGTTGCCTGCCCGGCGGGGTTGGACGGGTCGTCGGAGGCCTCGATGCGAAGCTCGTACGTGCCGTCTCCGACAGAGCGGGTATCCCAGATGAACTTCGGCGCCGCCAGCTTGTCGGTGATAACGACCCAGCCCTCGGAGCCGACCTCGCGGAAGGAAATCTCGAACCGCAACTTGTCGCCGTTGGTATCGAGGGCCTTGATCGCGACGTGGCGGTAGATCTTCGGCGAGCCGGGCGGCTCGGTGCCCCGCGGGCCCTTCTCGCTCGGCGAAACCTTCACGCCGGCGAGCGTCGGTGCGAGGTTGCCGACCTGGTAGACAATCTGCACGCCCGAGACTCGCGGCGTGGTCTTGGCGTTGCGCGTCGAGAGCGTCAGGCGATACTGAAGGAACCGCCCGGACGGCGCGCCGATCGACAGGAAACCGCTCTCCAGCGGCATCTCCTTGGACCAACTGCTCCAGGTCTTGTCGTCCGGCTGGGAGACGTTGCCGCTCCGCGTGGCGATTGTCACGCGAGCCCCGGCCGGGGCGTTGCCGGCGATCTGCATGGTGCCCCACTTGGCGATCTGTCGGGCGTCCATGGCCTGCGAAACGTACGTGCCCTTGCGGGCGAATCCGCCCGCCAGGCGAGCGACGGAGCCCTTGTTGGCCGTACCGAAGACTATCTCGCCGGAGGCCTCGACGGCCAGGCACGTGACCTGCTTTGCGTCGGTGTCGGCGATGAGGGCGACCTCGTCGCCGTCGCGCGATACGCTGTAGATCCCGCCGCCGTTGCCGGTGGCGAGGATGAGCTTGCCGCCTGCCTCGGCCATGGCGAGGATCGTCACCGGCCTGCGGAAGATCGTCTCGACCAGCCCGTCCGGGCGGACCCGGTAGACGGCGTTGCCCTTGGCGCTGGTGGTCGGGGGTTTCGTGGCTGCGCGCCTGCTGCTGCTGCCGCTCGATGGCATGCGTACGATCCGCACGCCCGGCGGCAGGGCCATGCTGGTCTTGACGGGCTTGGACGTGCCGGAACTGGCCGCCGCGCCGCTGCGCCCGGACGGCTTGTTGACCGGGGCCGTCCCCTTGGCGCCGGCGGGCGGGCGCTCGGACGGCTTGGCCTTGTCCTGGGGCTTCGCCTGGGGCTTGTCCGCGGGCTTGTCCGCGGATTTGCCGGCCGGGTCGGCGGCCTTGAGGTCGTCGGCGCCGATTTGGCCCTTGGGCTTCTCGGCCTTGGGCCTGGCCTCCTCGACGTGGGGCTTCTTGTCGCTGCCGTGCTTGCCGCCGCCGGCCTTGTCCTCGCCTTTGGCCTTGTGGCTGTCAGCGTGGGCCGGCTTGGTGGTGGCGGACTTCTTGGGGGCGCCGGGCTTGGTCTCCGAGCCCTTCTTGCCGTTGTCGGCCTTGCCTTCGACGCTCGCGGCAGGGGCCTTCTTGCCGTCCGGGCTGGCCTTCGACGCGTCGGACGTGGCCGCCAGGATCGCCCCGTCGTCATCGACGATCAGGGCGGCGATTTCCTTCTCGGACGCTTCATGCAGCACTCGCCCGGTCTTGGCCTTGGGGTCGATCTCGATAATCAGACCCTTCTCGCCGGTGCCGGCGTACAGCTTGCCGCCAGGCCCGGTGGCAAGGCAAAGCACGTTCTTGGCCAGTTTGCCCGCCTCGTATATCGCCTGGCCCTTGCCGGCCTTGTCGATGGCGAAAACCTTGCCCTCAGGCCCGGTCGCTACGTAGTGGCCGTCGTCGCCGGCGCCCACAACGGCCCAGACGTACTTGACCTTCGCGTCCGACCATACGCACGCGCTCATGCCATGGCCGTCAACACGCCACCGCCCCGGCTTGCTGCCGCCGCCCGTGCCGACCAGCAGGCCTTGGCCCGACGGCAGCATGCACGTTATCATCGCGGCCGGCAACTCGGCGACCTTCACCGCCTTGTCGCCATCGGCGCGATAGATCACCGGCTTGTCGCCCGCACCGACGTAGAGCGTCTTGCCGACCCGCGCGATGCAGGAGACCACTGCCGGGCAACTCTCGCTGCCTGCGATGACCTTTATCTCGCGAGCGAGGCGTATCTCGCCCAGCGACGTAGAGACGGCCGAGTCGAACTTGCCCGGGCTGAACTGAGCCTCGGTGTTGTGGATCCACGTTGCGGGCTTGACTGCCATGGCCGAGGCGGCCAGCAGAAACATCGCCGCCAACAGCGAGGCGAAACCGGTCCGGCGTTTCATGCGGATACTCCTTTAGCTGTTCCAAGAAGAAGGTAATAGGTAGTAGGTAGTAGGGGCAGAACTTTCGGGCAAGCCTTCTTCATATTTTCGGGCGAGACAAGGGCTCATTTCTGACAGTTACCAGTTCCCGGCCACCGGCTACCGGCTACTGACTACTGACTACCGGCTACCGGCCACCGACTACCGGCTACCGCTTTCGCAGGATCGTCGTTTCCGGATCGCGCTGGATCGTGAAGGTCGCGCTGGCCGAACCGGTTATGAGGTAACGCGTCTTGAGCGTCTGGACCAGGCTCCGCCGGAAGCTGCGGGTCTCGAGAATACCCGCCTGCGAGAGGATCTGCGCCTTGCTCGCCGGCAGGTCGGGCATCTCCGCCCGCTCGATGGCCAGGCCGCCCCCGCTCGGCAGAGGCATCCGGAGGTAAAGCTGATCCGACCGCAACGAAACGACGTGCTGGAGGGCCTTGAGCAACTGCTCAGCCGTGCGCGGGGCGAACATGTGCGGCATCTCACGCTGCTCGGTGCTCATGCTCGAAAGCGCGTCGCAGACCGTCAACTCGTACGTGCCGTCCTCGATGTCGTCGGGCAACTCGAACCTTACCGCCAGCGGCTGGGGCCTCTTGCGGAAAGGCCTGATGACGGCCGTGCCTGTGAGAGTCTCACCGGGTCGATACACCTGCCCGTCGAGCTTGAAATTCAGCAATGACGCCGCAAGCGAGCCCGGCTGGACCTTTATCTCGATGTCGATCCGCTTCGGCGCGATCCGCTCGCCGAACGGGTTGCTCAGCAGGGCCATGATCGGGCGCATCGCATCCGAACTGGCAGGGCCGGCATCGCGATCCGTCGAAATGTCCGTCGTCTGGTACTTGCCCAGCTTGCCGAAGTCCACCGACACCGAATAGCTGATCGTGTGCTGCTCCGGCATTTCGTGCCAGCCGCCCACGGCGTTGCGAAGGACCATGCTCGCACCCATCGCCGTCAACGAGCGGTGGTTGCAGAGCCGGTAATTGTAGACCTCCTTGCGGACGGCGTCCTTGCGGTCGATCGTCACCGTCATGGGGATGGTCCTGGGCTTCGGGCCTATCTCGCCCGAGACTGCCACCGCCTCGTCGCTGTGCAGCGTGCCCTGAACCTCCAGGCCCGCGCCGAGCTTGAAGCTGCGCAGCAGGCCCGCCACGGTCGTGTGAATGTACGCCGGGGCCATCGGCAGCTCCGTGGCGCCCTCGGCGAAGAACGCGTGCCCGAACGCCAGCAACCGGCCCTTGTATACGTCCGTCACCGTACCCACGGCCGCCATGTCCGCGTCGCCCGAGACGATCGGCACGGCTATGCCGCCGCCGGGCACGAACTTGGTATTCTTGAGGGCCTTGTCAAGGTCGGCGTTGACCCCGCCCGACGCTACCGGCATGAACCCCAACGGCTCGAGCATGCGAGTCGCCTCGGCAAGACCGGCCGCACTTAGCCCGGAAACCATCAGCGGCGTGGAAAGCGGCACAAGCGACTCGCCTGCGGCGGGCTGCCTGGCCGGGCGACGCGGCATGCACAGCGAGACGAAGTCCACCTTGTTGGGGCCAAGCACGGCCGCGAGGTAACCGTCCAGGTCGCCGCCCGCCAGCAGCGCCCCAGCGCCGCCGGATGCGGACCGATCGACCCGCCGCGGCGGGCTGTCGGCCTTGCCCTTGGCCTTGTCCGCGTCGCCGCCCTTGCCTGCGCCGACCGGCTTGCCCTTGTCGCTCGGCTTGCCCGGCTC
>JAUWQU010000322.1 GCA_030610965.1 Phycisphaerae bacterium | reverse complement strand
TGGGCGACAGCATCGTCGCCAGTTTGAAAGCCGCCCTGGGCGCCTCCAAGCCTGGCCAGGCCGAGGGGCTCATGGACTCGCTGCGGCTGATCAAGGAGCCGGAGGAAATCGACCGCCTGCGCCGAGTCGCCAAGCTGACCGACGACGTCTTCCAGGCCATCGTCGGCCGCATCCGCGAAGGTGTAACTCAACCCGAGCTCGAGGCCGAAATCCGAACCGAGGGCCTCAGTCGTGGCGCCGAGGGCGTTTCGTTCAACCCGGCCGTCATCTTCACCAAGTCCGGCTCCGAGCCGTCAACGGAGGCCTTCACCTATCCGCGCCAGCAGGGCCTGGCGGGCGGAACTTCCATCGCATTCGACATCGGCTTCGTGATGGACGGCTACTGCTCGGACTTCGGCCGAAGCCTGTACTTCGGCCCCGCCCCCGGCCACATCCGCGGCGCCTACGAAGCCCTTCAGCAAGCCGTCGTGCAAACCGTCGCCGCGATGCGCCCCGGCGCGATGCGGATGTGCGGCCTGTTCGGCGAGGTCGAGAAGGCGCTGGACTCGTTCTGCTACGGCGACTACCTGCTGGCCCGCCTGCCGGACAAGGTCCTTGGCCACAACATCGGCATCGACATCCACGAAGAGCCGTGGATCAACCCCCTCTGCGACATGGGCCTCCAGGCCGGCATGGTAATGGCCGTGGAGCCCAAACTGTGGCACTCAGGCGAGTACTATCTGCGGGTCGAGGACATCGTCCTGGTCGGCGAGGACTCATCGGAGTTCCTGACGACCGCCGACAGGACGGTATTCGAGTTGTAGCCGGCGGCGAAGAATCGCGGGGAGCAGGCCCGGCAGGCGGGGTTTATCAAACATGACGGGGCCAAGGCAAGGAGCATGAGCATGTGGCGAATCGCATTCATGGCGGCGGGCGCGCTGGTGGTGGTCTGGGCGGCATCGGCGGAGGCGCGGGCGGACGGCGCGCCGGCGATCGAGGCCGACGTGCCGCTACGGGGCATCTTCAGCCTTCGCCCGGCCCCGCGGTGGGAGGAGGCGCTGCTCATAGGCAACGGCCGGATGGGCGGGCTCGTGATGAGCCGGCCTTTCGACGAGACAATAACCCTCACGCACGAACGGCTGTTCCTTCCGATCGCCGAGCAGCGTCCGACCGTCGAGACCGGCTCGCGGCTCGACGAGATCCGCAAGCTTATCCGCGATGGCCAGTATGCACAGGCCGCCGGGTTGGTGATGCAGATAGACAAGGACCAAGGCAGGCCTGGCAGGCTGGTGTGGGCCGATCCGTTCTTCCCCGCCTGCGACCTGCGCATAACGCTCGACAACGAGGCAAAGCCCACGGGCTATCGACGCTCGCTGGACTACGCCACCGGCGTCGCCCGCGTGCAGTGGACCGACGCCGACACCCGCTACCAGCAGCGAGCGTTCATAAGCAGGCCCGACAACGCCATGGTTCTCGAGCTGACGGCCGAGGGGGCAAAGGGCCTGACCGGCCGGATCGCCGTCGGGCCGCACGTCCCCGGCCCGAAGGAGAACGACAAGGAACGCCGATCCGCAGGCAACGGCCCGGCCAGCCCGACCGTCTCGGCCGAGGGGCAATGGATGACCTTGCGCGGGGCCTACCGCAAAGCCCCGGCCGGTTACGAAATCGTCGCCCGCGTCATGGCCGACGGAGGCAAGACGCAGGCCAAGGATGGCGCCATCGGCGTCGAAGGCGCGTCGAAGGTCACGGTGCTGCTTCGCATCGTGCCGCTCAATGACTTCAAGAACTCCTCCGTCGCCCGGACCAGGAAGGGCCTGGAGTCGGTCGGCGGCGATTTCGACGCCTTGCTCAAACGACATGTCGCCGTGCATGGGGCGATCTACGGCCGGCAGCGGCTCGACCTCGGCGCCGCGGCCGACAGGCAGATTCCCGCCGAGCAGCTCTATCAGGAGACTCACGACAAGGCCGCGACGCCGGCGCTACTGGAGCAGGTCTTCGACGCCGGGCGGTACGAGATCCTGTGCTGTTGCGGCGACTGGCCTCCCAATCTCCAAGGCGTCTGGGCGGGCGTATGGAACACGCCATGGCGAAGCGCCTACACGCTGAACGGCAACATGCCATCGGCCATCGCCAACCTGCTCAACGGCAACATGCCCGAGTTGATGCACTCCGTCTTCGGCTACTTCGAGCCGATGATGGAGCACTTCCGCTCCAACGCCAAGCGGCATTACAACGCCCGCGGCATCTTCATCCCGGCACATGCCAGCCGGTTCGGCTACGACCTCAGTTACAACCAGACGTACTGCCATACATTCTGGACGGCCGGGGCTGCCTGGTACGCGGGGTTCTATTACGACTACTACCTCTACACCGGCGACAAGGATTTCCTCCGCGACAAGGCCCTGCCCTTCATGAAGGATGCCGCCCTGTTCTACGAGGACTTTTTGACAAAAGAGGTCAAGGACGCCCAGGGCGTCTACGAGTTCAACCCGTCATATTCGCCGGAGAACACGCCGGCGGGCGGCAACTCGCAGGCGACCATAAATGCGACTATGGACCTCGCCGCATGCCGGCAACTGCTGGGCAACCTCGTCAAGGCCTGCACCGAGTTGGGCATCGAGAAAGACAACGTCGCCAAGTGGAAGGCGATGATGGCCTCGCTGCCGAAGTACATGATCGGCGAAAACGGCGAGTTGAAGGAATGGTGCAAGGCCCAGCTCAGGGAAAACCACAGCCACCGCCACTGCTCGCATTTCCTGGGCCTGTGGTACGGCATAGACCCGGCCATCGCAGACGACCCGGCCCTGCTGGCCGCGGCGAAAAAGGCCGTGCTTCTGCGGACCGAGTCGCGAGCCAAACGCGGCGGGGTGATGGGTTTCGGGGCCGTGCAGATCGGCCTGGCCGCGGCGTCCCTGGGCGACGCCGAGTCGGCGTGGTTCAGCGTCGACCGCCTGGCTACACGGTACTACTACCCCACCTTCGCCTCGAGCCACAACGCCGGGCCCAGCATCTTCAACGCCGACATCTCCGGCGGACTGCCTGCCGTTATCGTCGAGATGCTCGTCCAGTCCCAGCCGGGCAGTATCACACTGCTGCCCGCGCTGCCCAAGCAGATGCCCGCCGGGCGGATCGTCGGAGTTCCCTGCCGCGGGCAGGTGACGGTCGAGGAACTGAAGTGGTCGCCGGACAAGGTCGAGTTCACGCTGCGGTCCGCGAAGGACCAGGAGATGACCGTCGATTGCCGGCGCGGCGACCGGGGCCATAAGATAAAGCTGCGCCTCAAGGCCAACGAGCCGGTGACGCGGCAGTTTCCCGTCAAGTGACTCAGACCAGACTGACCTGTGTTTCAGGTTCGATAGGGCCTTAAGCCCGGATTTCCCGGATGAGAACCACAATCCATGTGTAATGAAGCAGCGTTTGACCGCATGAACAAAGGGTTTTCTCGATGCCACGGACGGCGGGAGGATGCGGGGGTGACGGAACCGGTCTGCCCGAGCCTCGCTCAACCGCCCGGAGGAAGGGCGTTTCGGACGGCATCGCGCCCCGAAAACGCGTCGATACCCCCTCCATCGAGCCAGTAGAATGCTTGCTGATCTCTGGGACCGTGATAGAATCGTCCAGAAGGCCCACGGTTCCGGCGCGCCGGGATCGGCCGAACGCCATCCGGAAAATCCCATATGAATGCCCTTTCGTTATCCCGGACGCCATCGTCACAGAGGAAGCAAACATGAAAAACGCGATTGTCGCCACCGTCGCCGCAGTCCTTGTCCTTGCCGTCGCCGTCGAGGCGCAGGCGGGGGATTTCTATGCCTACTACACGAAGCTGGACTACGACCAGCCGCAGGACATCGCAACGCTCGTCAAGATACCCGTCAGCGCGGCGGAAGTCTTCGCGGGCCGGCCGGAGCAGGCGCCCACGGGCAACCCCCGGCCCGAGCAGGTGCGATGGGGCAAGTACGCCGACCTGGTCGTGAACGTAGACAAGAGGCGGCAGGTCGTCTTCAGCCGGGCTGCCGGATACCTGCCATATCTCAAGACGGGGGGCAAGTACTACCCGGGCGGGCAGTTCGCGCAGCTCGCCGAATGCAAGCCGGACCCGCTGTGCCTTTGCTCGTACGTCCGATTGATCGAGCAGAGCCCCGAGCGGATCGTCGTGCACTGGCGCCACGTGCCGGACCCCGCGCGAGTCGTGATGACCGAGACGATCCATGAGTACTTCTACATCACGCCGGACGGCAAGGTGCGGCGCGTGGTCCAGGTCGGCACGCCGAGACTCGACGATTTCAACGATCCGGCCGGCGCCACGGTGCAGGAGTTGAGACTTACTGCCACCGGCCCGGTGGAAACGTCGCTGAAACGCGGCAAGCCTTCGGTCGAACCTGCCGACGCCGTGGCGGGCTCGCCGGTCCGCAAGACTGCCGTCGGTCCTCCGGCGGCGTGGTTCAAGTTCGACGACGGGCTCAAGTTCGGTGGTGACGAGGCGGTCGAGACAATTACGGCCACGGCATGCACGGTCACCGGCAACAAGGCTTTGTGGAAGAAGGGCGTATCGGGCACGGCCCTGGCGTTCGACGGCTATTTCTCTAAGGTGACGCTGCCCAAGGCAAAGGCGCCCGCCGTCAAGGACGAACTGACGCTGGAGGCGTGGGTGGCGCTGGGCGCGTATCCGTGGAGCGACGCGGGCATCGTCCATCAGTCGGCGGGCGAGCCAATCAGCCCGGAGGAGTACAAGCACGGCTATCGCGACCCTTACACGTATCGGCCGTGGAAGATGGGGGGGTACATGCTCGGTATCGACCCGTACGGCCGGCCCATATTCAAGGTCAATGGCGAGCAGGTCGGCGGGGGCGAGATCGACCCCAAAGACCTGCCGCGCAAGCAGGACATGCTGCCGACGTATCGGTGGACGCACCTGGCGGCCACGTATGGCAAGGGCAAGATGTGCCTTTATGTGGATGGCAAGTTGGCGGCGTCGAAGGACGCAACGGGCCCCATCACCGTGCCGGACCGGAACGTGCTGATCGGCCTGAACGGAGACCCGCAGCGGATCTCGGACCCGGTCTCGCACAGCAAGTTCGCGGCGAATAACAACATGCCGCTGCTGTACGGAATCGAGGGGCTCATCGACGAGGTACGATTGTTCACCCGCGCGTTGTCAGCCGACGAAGTCCGCAAGTCATATGAGGCTATGCGCCCGGGCGCGGAGGCTGTCGCCGCACCGGACCTCGAGAAGCGCATCCTGCCCGGCATGGTCACGGGCAAGCCGGCGGAGAAGTTCGGCGCGACCTGCCGGACGCTGAAATTTCACGAACTATGGGACAACCTGTGGCGGCCGAGCAAGTACCGCGACATCGTGGTGCGGTTCGACAGCGGGCCCGGCAGCGTGGTGTTCTGGCAGGGGACCAACTTCGGTTCCGGGTGGGTCACCGAGAACAACAAGTGGATGTCCGACCAGAGCTGGGAGATTGGCGGCCCGCACGGCTGCGCCGAGCACATGG
>JAUWQU010000791.1 GCA_030610965.1 Phycisphaerae bacterium | reverse complement strand
TGCCTGCCTCCATGGCGGGCGACTGCGGGGGTATCATCACCGGGCGAGCCCCCGCGTTTAGCTTTACCTCCGCCCGAATGCCCGGCGGGGTGCTGGCGGCCACGTACTGCCGAAAGCCCTCGACGATCTTGACGGGATCCTGATTGGCCACGAGGCGCATGGAAATCTTCGCCGACGCCTCGGCCGGGATGATGGTCTTGGAGCCGAGGCCCGTGTATCCGCCGACAATGCCGTTGGCGTCCAGCGTCGGCCTGGCCCAGCGGCGATGAAGGACGCTGAGGCCCGCCTCCCCGCCGCCAAGGGCATCGACACCCAGGCTTTGGGCGTACTCGGCCTCGTCGAACGGCAGGGCCTCCCACTGGGTTCGCTCTGCGTCGGTCAGGCCCAACACGTCGTCGTAGAAGCCCGGCAGCGTCACCCGCCCATTGCTGTCGTGCATCCCGGCCACCAAGCGGGCAAGGGCGTTGACGGGGTTGGTAACCGCCCCGCCGTTGAGGCCGCTGTGAATGTCGGCAGCCGGGCCGCGGAAGGTGACTTCCACATACGCCAGGCCGCGCAGCGAGTACGTGATGCTCGGCAGGCCCGGGGCGAAGAATTCCGAATCGCTGATGACCGCGGCGTCGGCGGAAAGCTCTTCCGCGTGGGCGGCCAGGAATGGCTCCATGTTCGGCGAGCCGATCTCCTCCTCGCCCTCCAGCAGAACCCGAAGGTTCACCGGCACGCCCCCGCCGGCCCGAGCGAGGGCCTCGATGGCCATCACGTGAGCGTAGAGCTGGCCCTTGTCGTCGTTGGCGCCGCGGGCCCAGATCGCACCGTCGCGGATCGTCGGCTCGAACGGAAGGCTGTCCCACAGGTCCAGCGGGTCCGGCGGCTGGACGTCGTAATGGCCGTAGATGAGTAACGTCGGCGCGTCGGCGCCGACGTGCAGCGAGGCCAGGACGTTTGGCAGGCCGGCCGTCGCCACGGCCCGGGCCTCCAGGCCCAGCTTTCCCAAGCGATCGACCAGCCAGTCGGCCACCTGCCGGCAGGCCTCGGGCTCGGTGTTGGCCACGCTGGGAAAACGCAGCAACTCGAACAGCTCGGCCAGGTGTCGCTCGCGATTGTCGCTCAGGTATTGGGTTACGGCTTCGGGAAGCATGGTTGGCTTGGCGGATTCTTCTCAGGAGGTTGGCTTGGCGGCCTGGGCTTAGAAGCGTCACGTCCTGTCGTAGCCGACGATTGGGCGGTACCAGATGTTGCGGAACCGAACCGGGTCCCCGTGGTCCTGGAGGACCAGTGGGCCCGTCTCGGCGTGCGGCCGGTAACTGGCGACCTGGCGATACTTTGTCGGACCCATCAGCTCGCGGTCGTGGTGAAGCAGCACGCCGTTGTGCAAGACCGTCACGCGAGCGGGCACAACCCGCCCATCGCCGATGAACCGCGGGGCGGCCCAGATGATGTCGTACGTCTGCCACAGCCCCGGTCGGCGGCATGCATTGGCCAGCGGCGGGCACTGGCCGTACATTCCGCCGGTCGTGCCGTCGGCGTAGGTCACGTTCTCGTAGCAGTCCAGGATCTGCACCTCGTAAAGGCCCATGAGGTACGCGCCGCTGTTGCCTCGGCCCTGGTCGTCGCCCGAGGGCACCGTCGGCGAGGCCCACTCAAGGTGGAGCTGGCAGTCGCCGAAGTGCGCCTTGGTGGCGATGTCGCCGCCCTTGGGCGTGATCTCCATGTAGCCGTCGGCGACCTTCCAGGCGAGCGGGCTCGCGCCGTCGGACGACTTCACCCAGCCGGACGCGTCCTTGCCGTCGAAGAGGATTATCGCGTCCGCCGGCGCCGCGCCGGGCGAGTTCTGGGTGCTCTCATCGCCGGGCGCGACCACCGGTGGCTGGGGACGCTGCCCGTCATGCACGTGCCACCTGGTGCCGGGAATCAACGGGGTGTCGTCAAAGCCGAGTTTCTTGTCTTCCGCCACGATGCGTGCTCCTTGAGTCACCATATCTTCCACCACGCTTTTCGCACGGTGGGTTTTTTGTCCGGGTCGTTGCCCGGGTCTTTATCCGGGTCGTTGTCCGGGTCGGCGCCGCCGCTGGAGGCCGCCTCCCCAGCCAGAGGCAGCATAGCCTGAAGCTCTCGCAGGCGGGTCCTGGCGAAGTTGGCGGGATTGTTGCGAAACGCCACGTGCGACTCGGCCTTGTGGAAGGCGGACTCGGGCGGCATTTCCTCCTGGGCGTAGAACTTCAGCGCCTCTGCCAGGCACTGTGCGGCGCGGCGGGCCGTCGTTCGCGTCTCGGTCGGGGAGCCGCCCTTGTCGATCTCGTCGGCATAGAGGTAGTAGAGCCCCACCCATTGTGCGAGATCGATCACCTCGCTGGGCTGGTCGTCGGCGACCTCGACCCACTGGATGTGGAAGGTTCGCTGAGAGTTGCAGCTCTTGCAGTGGGCCCTCACGGCGCTGGCGCGATGGTCGCCGACGCCTTCAGGGGTGGCCTTGGCAGCGCGGACCGCCATGGGCCCTCGCCCGCAGCGAGCGCAGGGATAGACTTCGAGGAAAAACTCCAGTTCCTTCGGCGAATGTACGCGAAGTGGCTCGTCCATGGTTTATGCAGGCCCTGCCTTCCCGGCCGGGCGCCCA
>JAUWQU010000174.1 GCA_030610965.1 Phycisphaerae bacterium | reverse complement strand
CGCCACCGTCCGCACCGGCCCGGCGATCGGCTCGACCCGAACCGACCCCGCCAGCCGCCGCTGAAGCGCAACCGCCTCTTTGGGCAAGATGTCCCACGAATGCAACATGGTCACACGATATCCGATGGCCCACCCGAGACAAAGAATATGCAGGGATGCAGGGGAAAAAGAAACGGTTTAGGCAAGTATACGTTGGCCGGCAGCGGAGAGAGGGAGGGCTTCACCTTCCCTTCTTCCTGTCAGACCGGGATTTCCCGACCACTGGCCTGCATCTCCTGCATCCCTGCTGAATCGCTTTGTCAGCGTCCGGCGCCCCCCGTCCCGGCGGATACGGCCAAGATTGTCATTGTTGCCGGGGGCACCAGCGCATTATCATGTCCTCCCTGACGGATAGGATTTATCCCCGCTTAGGCCTCGACCGGGCTAGCAGCTCGGACGGTGCATGCGCAGGAAATGAGGATCGCAGGAACATGAGCAAGACAATGAAGGCGTTGGTGAAGGCCAAAGCTGACGAAGGCCTTTGGCTTCAGGACGTACCCGTACCGGAGATAGGCATTAACGAGGTGCTGGTCCGCATTCTAAAGACCAGCATCTGCGGCACGGACGTGCATATCTGGAACTGGGACAAGTGGGCCCAGAAGAACATTCCTGTCGGGATGCACGTGGGGCACGAGTTCGTCGGCCTTATCGAGGCCATCGGCTCGAACGTGCATGATTTCGCCAAGGGCGATCTCGTCAGCGGCGAGGGCCACGTCGTCTGCGGCCGGTGCCGCAACTGCCTGGCCGGGCGGCGGAACCTGTGCCCCAATACCAGCAGCATCGGCGTCAACCGCCCCGGCGCGTTCGCTGAGTACCTGTCGATTCCGGTAACCAACGTTTGGGCGGCGGATGCGAATATCCCGCTGGAGGTCATCAGTTGCTTCGACCCGCTGGGCAACGCCGCCCACACGGCCCTTAGCTTCGACCTGCTCGGCGAGGACATACTCATCACCGGCGCAGGGCCCATCGGCATCATGGCCGCGGCCATCGCAAGGCATTGCAGGGCCAGGCATATCGTCGTTACGGACGTCAACCCCTACCGCCTCGATCTTGCCCGCAAGATGGGCGCGACCCTGGCCGTCGACGTCCGCGCCGAGAAGCTCGACGAGGATTTCCAGGCCCGCCTGGGCATGAAGGAAGGCTTCGACGTCGGCATGGAGATGTCCGGCAACCCGGACGCGTTTCGGTCCATGCTCGCCAACATGTGCCACGGCGGCAAGGTCGCACTGCTTGGCATCCTGCCACAGACGGGTATCGACTGGGACCTGGTCATATTCAACGGCCTGACCATCAAGGGCATCTATGGCCGGGAGATGTACGAGACGTGGTACAAGATGACCATGATGATCCAGTGCGGGCTGGACATCACGCCGGTCATCACGCACCGATACGATTACACCGAGTTCGAAGAGGCCTTCCAGGTCATGCGGTCGGGCCAGTCCGGCAAGGTCGTGCTGACCTGGGCCGAGGAATAGGAAACCTTCATGTTCGACACGATGCGAAAGCACCTTACCGCCGCGCTCGACGAGATTCGCCAGTCGGGCCTGTACAAGAACGAGCGGCAGATCACCACTCCCCAGCGGGTGCGGATTGGCATACCCGACGGGCAGGAGGTGCTGAACTTTTGCGCCAACAACTACCTCGGCCTGGCCAGCGAAGCCCGCGTGCTTGCCGCCGCGAGGGCGAGCCTCGACAAGTGGGGCTATGGCCTCAGCAGCGTGCGCTTCATCTGCGGCACACAGACGCTCCACAAGACGCTCGAGGCCCGCATCAGCGAATTCATGGGCACCGACGACACGATCCTTTACAGCTCGTGCTTCGACGCCAACGGCGGGCTATTCGAGACGCTGCTTGGGCCCGAGGACGCCATCATCAGCGACGAGTTGAACCACGCCAGCATCATCGACGGCATCCGCCTGTGCAAGGCACAGCGTTTCCGATACCGAAACTCCGACATGGCAGACCTCGAGGCCAAACTCACCGAAGCCGCCGGCGCGCGGATGCGAATGATAGCCACAGACGGCGTGTTCTCGATGGACGGCACGATCGCCAATCTGCCGAGCATCTGCGGCCTGGCTGAGAAGTACGACGCGGCGGTCATGGTGGACGACTCGCACGCGACGGGCTTTTTCGGCCCGACCGGGCGCGGCACGCCGGAATATCACGGCGTGGCAGACCGCATCGACATCGTCACCAGCACGCTTGGCAAGGCCCTGGGTGGGGCCTCCGGCGGGTTCACGACGGGGCGGACTGAGATCATCGACCTGCTGCGCCAGCGAAGCAGGCCCTACCTGTTCTCCAACACACTCTCGCCGGTAATCGCGGCGACCTCGCTGGTCGTGCTGGACATGCTTTCGGAGTCCACGGCCCTGCGCGACAAGCTCGAAGCCAACACCAGGCACTTCCGCGCGGGCATGGCCCGGCGCGGCTTCGACATCCCCGCCGGAGATCACCCGATCGTGCCGATCATGCTCGGCGACGCGGTGCTGGCCACCAAAATGGCCGACATGATGCTCGAAGAAGGCGTGTACGTGGTCGGCTTCAGCTACCCGGTGGTGCCCAAGGGTAAGGCCCGCATCCGCGTGCAGATCTCGGCCGCCCACAGCACGGCCGACCTGGACCTGGCCATGAACGCCTTCGCAAAAGTCCGCGACGCCTGCAAGGGCTGACGAGTTGCAAGGAAGAAGGCAGAAGACTAATCGCAGAGGACGCGGAGAGCGCGGAGAAAGAACAGGATAAGAAGAAACGAGATGGGGATTACATGGATTAGAGGATTACATGGATGGAAGCATATTAAATCTCTTAATCCATGTAATCCTCTAATCCGTGTAATCCCCATCCGATGTTTCTTTTCTCTGCGCTCTCCGCGCTCTCTGCGATGATAATCCTCAAGGAGTAACGGATGTCCCGCAAGACGGATTTACACGACCGCCACGTGACACTTGGCGGCAAGATCGTCGATTTCGCCGGCTGGCTTCTGCCGGTGCAGTACGAGAGCATTCTCGGCGAGCACGAGCACTGCCGGACCTCGGCGGTCGTGTTCGACACCAGTCACATGGGCCAGTTCCTGTTGACCGGCCCGGCCGCGGCGGAGCATCTCGGGAAGATATGCACGCAGGACCCAGCCGCCATTAAGGTCGGGCGGTGCAAGTACGGCTTCCTGCTGAACGAAGAAGGCGGCGTCCTCGACGACACGATCCTCATGCGCCTCGCCGACGAGCGGTTCCTGCTGGTGGTCAACGCCGGAACGCTCGAGGGCGACCTGCAATGGATTCGGGCGCACCTTTCGGGCGCGTCAGGCGTCGAACTGGTCAACCGCTCGTCCAAGGGCTGGGGGAAGGTGGACCTCCAGGGCCCCCGCTCGGCCGAGGTGCTCGCGCCAATGGTCGACATCGACCTGCACCGGCTCGGCTACTTCGGCGTCACCGAGGCCGTCTGCCACGGACGGCGGTTCGTCCTCAGCCGGACCGGGTACACGGGCGAGCTCGGCTACGAGATTATGGCCCCGGGCGATGACCTGGTGTGCATATTCGACCACCTGATGGAATCGGCGATACTCAGGCCGGCGGGCCTGGGCGCGCGGGACTCGCTTCGCCTGGAGATGTGCTACCCGCTCTACGGCCACGAGCTCAGCCCGCGGCGAACGCCCATCGAGGCGGACCTTGGCGGCTTCATCAAGCCGCAACGGGAGTTCGTAGGGGCCGAGGCGTTGCGCGGGCAGGTCGCGGCCGGGACGGCGCAGAAGCTGGTCGCCTTCCGCAGCGATTCGCGGCGCCGGGCCAATCCGGACAACGCGATCCTCCATGCCGGCCAGGCCGTCGGCACGGTCACCAGTGCAGCCTTTTCGCCGAGCTTGAAAGTGTCGGTGGGGATGGGGTATGTTGACGCGTCCCTGGCCGGAGCCGGGCAGGAGCTTGTTGTGGACACCGGCCGGGTCGAGCTGCCGGTGGTCGTTTGCGAAAAGCCCCTGTACCCCGGTGGCACGTGCCGGGCAAGCGTGTGAAACGACCGAGAGACGGATTGATCGCATGGAAGAAAAGAAGAAACATCAGATGGAGATTACAGAGATTCTAGGATTACATGGACAAAACAGCATGTATGAGCCATCCTGTTTTGTATCTTCTTCTATCCATGTAATCTCATAATCCGTGTAATCCCCCTCTAATGCTTCTGTTTCTTCTTCCGCATCATCCGCATTGACAATCCACCAGAGAGTAAGGAGCGAAGATATGATACCGAGTGATCTGGCTTACACGAAAGAGCACGAGTGGGTCCGCATCGAGGGCAAGACCGCCACTGTGGGCGTAACCGACCACGCCCAGCACGCCCTCGGCGACCTCACGTTCGTCGAACTGCCCGAGGTCGGGCGGCAGTTGGCCAAGGGCGACGAGGCCTGCGCTATCGAGTCGTCGAAGGCCGCCGCGAGCATCAACGCACCCGTCGGCGGAAAGGTGGTGGAGATCAACGGCGACCTCGAGGACGACCCAGGCCTGGTCAACTCCGACTGCTACGGCAAGGGCTGGTTCTACAAGATCGAGCTTTCCGACCCGGCCGAGGCCGGCTCGCTCATGAACGCCGACGCATACGAGAAGCTCCTGGGCGAAGGGGAGAACTGATGCCTTTCATCGCGAACACTCCGGCCCAGCAGCGGCAGATGCTCGAGGCCATCGGCGTTGAGAGCATCGACGACCTGTTCGCCGACATCCCGCCGGAACTGCTCTGCGGCGAGCTGGACATCCAGCCGGGCATGACCGAGCAGGAGGTCAGAAGGCGAATCTCCACCCTGGCCGACAAGAACCTCACCGGCCAGACCAGTTTCCTCGGCGGCGGATTCTACGACCACTTCATCCCGGCCGCGCAGGAGGCATTGGTCTCCCGCAGCGAGTTCTACACCGCATACACGCCCTACCAGCCGGAAGTCTCGCAGGGAACGCTGCAGGCGATTTACGAGTTCCAGTCGGCCATCTGCCGCCTGACGGACATGGAAGTCGCCAACGCATCGCTTTACGACGGCGGCACGGCCGTGTACGAGGCGATCATGATGGCCCTGCGAGTCACTCGCCGCCGGCAGGTGATCGTGGACGACTCGGTCAACCCGATCTACCGCAAGATGGTCCGCTCGTACACGAGCAACCTGGGCATCGACCTGATCGAGACCGCCTCCAGCGACGGCCTGCCGGACCGCGCGGAGATCGCGCGGCGCCTCAGCGACGACACTGCCGCGGTGATCGTCCAGACCCCCAACTTTTTCGGCTGCATCGACGACGTGTCGGACATCGCCGAGATGATCCACGCCCGCGGCGGGCTGCTGATCGTGTCGGGCTACCCGATAGCGATGGGCCTGCTCAAGCCGCCCGGCCAGATGGGCGCCGACATCGTCGTCGGCGAGGGCCAGAGCCTCGGCATGCCCGTCTCGTTCGGCGGGCCTTACCTCGGCTTCATGGCGACGCGAACCAAGCACGTCCGCAAGATGCCCGGGCGAGTAGTCGGCCGAACGCTCGACGCCAACGGGCGCGAGGGCTTCGTGCTGACGCTCCAGGCCCGCGAGCAGCACATCCGCCGCGAGAACGCCACCAGCAAAATCTGCACCAACCAGGGTCTCTGCGCCCTGACGGCCCTTGTGTACATGAGCCTCATCGGCAAGCACGGGCTGCGTGAGGTCGCCCGCGTCTGCGCCGACCGCGGCGACTATGCCCGCCAGCGCCTGCTCGCCGTGCCCGGCGTCACCATGCGGTTCCCCAAGCGGTGGTACTTCAACGAGTTCGTCATCAGCCTGCCAATCGCCGCCGAGAAGGTCATACGAAGCCTCTTCACCCGAGGCATCGCCGCAGGCTTCCCCTTGGGCAGGTACTGGCCCGAGATGAACGACTGCCTGCTCGTGGCGGTCACGGAAAAGCGAACGAAGGAAGACATCGACTTCCTCGCCCACGCCCTGGAGGTGATCCTGTGAAAACGATCTTCGATAAATCAGTCCCCGGGCGCCGGGCGGTGCGGATGGTACCTGACGGCGCCGAGGTCGCCACGCCCATCAAGGCCGACCTGCTGCGGACCGAGCCGCCAGAGCTGCCCGAACTCGGCGAGTTGGACGTGGTGCGGCACTTCACCGCGCTTAGCCGAAAAAACTTCGGCGTCGACACGGGCTTCTACCCCCTCGGCTCATGCACGATGAAGTACAACCCGAAAGTCACCGAACGCGTCGCCAACTACCCGGGCTTCGCGTACCTCCACCCGCTGGTGCCCCAGCTTCCCGGCGGGGAAATGATGGTCCAGGGCGCACTGGCGGTGCTGTATGAAATGGACCGCCTGCTGTCGGAAATATGCGGCATGTCGGCCTTCACGATGCAGCCGCTGGCCGGGGCGCACGGCGAGTTGACCGGCGTGATGACAATCGCCGCATACCACCGCAAACGCGGCAACAAGAAGACCACCATCCTCATCCCCGACAGCGGGCACGGCACGAACCCCGCCAGCGCTGCAATCGCCGGCTACGAAGTTCGCTCCGTCCCGTCCGACGAAAACGGCGTGATGTGCATCGAGGAATTGAAGAAAGCCCTCGACGACAAGGTCGCCGGACTGATGCTCACCTGCCCCAACACGCTGGGCCTGTTCAACCCGAAGGTCCGTGAAATCGCGGACCTCATCCACAGCGTGGACGGGCTGATGTACTGCGATGGGGCGAACCTCAACGCCCTTCTCGGGCGGTGCCGGCCTGGCGATATCGGCTTCGACATCATGCACGTGAACCTGCATAAGACGTTCGCCACGCCTCACGGCGGCGGCGGGCCCGGCTCGGGCCCGGTCGGCGTGGTCGACAAGCTCGTGGAGTTCCTGCCGACGTCCATCATCCGCGAGCGGCCAGACGGTTCGTACTACCTCGACTACGACAGGCCGCACTCGATCGGCTACATCGCGCCGTTCTACGGCAACTTCGCGATCATCCTCCGGGCCTACGCGTACCTTCTGCTTCTTGGCAGGGAGGGCCTGGGGCGGGTGTCCGGCAACGCGGTGCTCAATGCAAACTACATCCGAGTCAAACTAAAGGAACGCTACCACCTGCCCTACGATCGCATTTGCATGCACGAATGTGTTTTCTCGGCGTCTCGCCAGGCCGCCAAGGGCGTGCGGGCCATGACCGTCGCAAAGGCGCTGATCGACCGCGGCTTCCACCCGCCGACGGTCTACTTCCCGCTGATCGTGCATGAGGCGATGATGATCGAGCCAACCGAAACGGAATCCAAGGAGACGATCGACTCGTTCATCGACGCGATGATCGAGATCGCCGACCTGGCCGAGACGGACCCG
>JAUWQU010000261.1 GCA_030610965.1 Phycisphaerae bacterium | reverse complement strand
AATCGTCAAGAAAATACCTGGTGCGAAAGAAGAAAAATGTGCGGCATGGCCACGGAACCCCTGGGGGAGCCTTTTACCGCCTATTACCGCCCCCTTTGGCCCGGCCGCGCAGGTGCGACAAAAACCTATTCGTCAGGGCTGTGGACGCTCCTTTCCATGGCCAGATTGGCATGGGCGGGTGACAGCTGTGTGTCACTGGGATTGCGAAACCTGAAAGATTGTGGGGACGTCACCACAATCTTCCTGGCCCGCCGCTAGGTTCAAGAGAAAACTCTGCAATCCAGCCGATGTTGGACCTCCGATGGCCTTGGCCCGCCTGGGCAGAGCGATCATCCTATTTCGCCAGGTACGACCACCCCTGTCATACCCGGCCGTTACAATCGAACATGCTGGATGAAAGGGACTGTACGAAATTGACTTACGGCAGTTGCCAACCGAGCTCGGCCCGGGTATCGTATGTCGGTCATTACATTACGGGGCAAAGCCAATGGATAAGGCGGAACTCAAAGCAGGCGCGGTGGTTCGCGGCGCTCTTTTCCCGGAGCCGGTGCAAGTCATTGTGTTCGTGCCGCTGACCGTCGGCCGCTGATGTGCTGGACGAACTCAGACCACTGGCCCGGCACCGTCAAGGCAATCGGGGCACCCGATGAAAGAGCATGCCAATCGATGCCTTGCCCAAGCATCAGGAACCGGCGGTTCTCCTTCTCGGCATATTCGGACACCCTCGCCCGGTCCTCCAAACGCACGCCCTCCGCATAGTACAGGCATAGCTTGCGGAACGCCTCCCACCGCGTCTGCAATGGGATGCCTTGTCGTGGATCAGGCAACCGCCCCCTTACCGAGGAAGGAGCCCCCGTGACACCACTGGGCGACGGCCCGCTGCTGTCTGGCGCGGGCGGCAACGGGCCAACCCACTGCCATTGGCTGCCGTTCTTGAGCCTTACCTTCCCCTCCTTCTGGAGAGCTATCAGCCGTCCCATCACCTCATGGGCGGGGCCGGTTGAGTATCACCCCAATGCGGCGGGCAGAGAGCCCCCCAGGAGCCTGGTGCAGCAATCTTGCCAACTCGTACTGCGAAATGTCCTTCTTAACAATCAATTGCTTGGGCCTTTGCGACGTTTAGCGGCCAAACCCGACCAGAAGGAGGCGGCCAGCGAGCCGGTCCCCGACATGCACCACCGACAACGACATTATCAAGCTGTCGGGGGCTTTACGCAAGGAATCATCCCCTGGCACATTCTCCCCTTCTGAATCAACTGTGGGATGCGACAGATGTGATCGTAGGTACTCGACAGTCTACTCCGGCGTCCTGGGCCCTGGGTTTCCCGGATGGCCTTCGGCCGACAACCGCCGTCGGCCTTTCCGGCAATTCTATGAGGGGCCGCGATATCAGCCAGTGCCTTTTCTGCTCGACGGAGAGATGATCCGGCCGCCGCCAAGCCATGGTGTCGCCCAAAGCGGCCTGCGTCGATTCGCCCGGCACAAGGATGCCCCGCCCGTTCTGGATGCCCGGAATACACCGTCTACTTCCGCAAGCGGGACCGCTAGCTGAGACCGTGGCAGAATGCAGTTCCCATCCACGAGGTCCTTCGTAGCCTGCTTGTAGCTGAACATTCGCAGCATTGAGCATGCCCTGATGCAACCCCTCCGCGTGCGCGGAGGCCGGTTTCTTCGAGACCGCCGCCTCCGCACGCGGGGGATGTCTGCGCATGGGACGCAGCCCGGCGGTCTCCATCCCATCCCCCAACGGAGATCGACAGATGATCGCGAACGCAGAACCCACCGATGAGCAGATCCGCAGTGAGTTCAAGGAGATGATGCCGGAGCTTTCGAGCAGGTTTCGTTACCGATTCTATGAGTATGGGCCCGACCGCGAGAGCGAGTTCACAGCCGAGGCCGTGGTCCTGGCCTGGTTCACGTACCTCTCCGCCCGTCGCAAGGGCAAGGACGTCGCGGTCACGACGCTCACCTGGTATTCCATACGCCAGGCTCTCAGCGGCAGGCGACTGGGGGGCTACAGCTCCACTGACGCCCTGTCGGAAACGGCCCTCGCGAGGCAGCGTGTCGGCCGCCACGTGGGCATTTCCGACGTGGGCGAGAACCCGTCCTCGTTCTACCAGGTATTTGGCGACCGCCGGGCCAGGTGGACCCCGCTTGACCTCGTTGGGCCCAAGATCGACTGGGACGAGTTCCTCGCCGGCTGCGATCAGCGTGACCAGCGGATAGTCGAGATGAAGCTCGGGGGCTGCCCGCAGACGGAGATCGCCGCGGAGTTGGGCATAACTCCAGCCGCGGTGTGCCTGCGGCTGCGAGCGCTGCGTCGGCGGTGGGATAGCCAGGCCGTCGCGTGAGTAGCTGGATGCCCAGCCTAGCGGGATCCCGTGTTTGTCGTGGCCTCCGCGACTTGGACCGCAGCCTTGTCGCCCCGCCGTATCGACCAACACACTTACGAGGCCCGCTCGGCGTGATCTGCGGGAGCGTCCAGCGGGCCGACCCGAAGGGAGGTGGTTAGATGAATCGCTCGTGATATCGAGGGCGTTTTGATTCTTTCGCTGTTGCTTGGGGTCTTCGCGGTGTTCGTGAGCGGCTCGCCCACGGGCATCATCGTCCTGGCGGTCTTTGTCTGGATCGCCTACGCCCTCGTCACGGGGTAAGTGATGATCGCCAGCAGCAAACAGGCCTCGCCGGGGTGGTCCTCATGGACGGGTCGGTTCCAGCGTGGGCTGGCACCGGTGGCCGCCAGCGCCCCGTCGGGCCACCTTTATTCAACGACGAAGGAGTATGTTCTTCCTTCCCTTAGCCATCAGAGAATCGACTGCGGGGATTTGCCGTGGCTGGTCGATTCTTAACTACCCCCGTCATCCAGCAGAAAAGGCAAAACATGATGTTGGAATCGTGGTTAGAATCTTCGTAACTCTTCAGCCGTCTGCAACGGGAAGATCATGATCGAGGCAGGCTCCGTTGTCAAACGGTAGTGGCGGGCTGTTTTTTTGTGGCACGGGTCGGGTTGGGCTGTGTTTGGGTCCGCGTTTTGCACAGTTGTTTGGCATGCGGCAACGGACGAGCATGGATGCTGAGGTCGAGTCGATCATCGGCACGGCCTTGCGGGGTGAACTTACCGAGGATCAGGCGAAGCGGCTTGCCCACTTTGGCCCGGAAGTGACCAGTCTGGCACTGCTGGCGGTGGCAAAGCGGATTCGCGAGTTGGCCGACAGTAATACGCAACAGGCCGATCGCATTGTCCAATTGGAGTTGAAGCTCAAGGGCGGCGGTCCGGTTGATCCGGCTACGCCGTCGGGGCAGCGGGCTATCTACACCAAGCCGCCGGCGCGTAAACGCAAGGGCAAACCGGGCGCAAAGCCCGGCCACAAAGGCACTCGCAGGCCAAAGCCTGATCGCAT
The DNA here is from genome assembly GCA_030610965.1 of Phycisphaerae bacterium. Classification (GTDB taxonomy): domain Bacteria; phylum Planctomycetota; class Phycisphaerae; order SM23-33; family SM23-33; genus JAUWQU01. The sequence continues at coordinate 2,684 of JAUWQU010000261.1, read as the reverse complement.
CGACCGGCGTGAGGAACATCGCCTGAGGCGTTGTCCCGATTGTGGCGGGCCGCTGCGGCGGTGCAATCGCAAACGCGTCCGCTACGTCGAGGACATTCCTGCCGAGATCCAAACCGAGGTAGTCGAGCACACGATCCACCGGGATTACTGTCCCAAGTGCAGCAAGCACGTCGAGCCGGTGGTCCCCGACGCATTGCCGAACGCGGCTATCGGGCATCGATTGGTTACGATGACGGCCTGGCTGCACTACGGCCTGGGTGTGACGATTGATCAAATTTTGGACATCGTCGGGTATCATTTGCATACGCGCCTGTCAGCCGGCGGGCTGGTGGCGATGTGGTGTCGGCTGGCGGTAATCCTCGAGCCGTGGTACGAGCAGATCGCCGAGGGGGCCCGCGGGTCGGTCGTGCTGCACGCCGATGAGACCGGCTGGCGGGTGAATGGGCGGACATATTGGCTTTGGTGCTTCGCGAATCCGGATTTGTGTTATTACATGATAGATCGCAGCCGGGGCAGCCCAGCCCTGGAGAAGTTCTTCATCGAGGCGTTCGACGGGGTGCTGGTGACGGACTTCTGGGCCGCCTACAACGCGGTGTGCGCCGACGAACGGCAATGCTGCCTGGCGCATCTGCTTCGCGAACTCGATAAAGTCGATCAGCATGATGACTCAGCCGAGTGGCAGGCGTTTGCCAAGAAGCTGCGTCGATTGGTTCGCGACGGGATTCGACTTCGCAAGCGTGACGACTTCGAGCCCGAGAAGTACGAATCGCGAATCCGACGCATCGACCAACGGCTGATGGCCTTGGCGCTAGCCGAGTATGACGACGCCGATGCCAAACGCCTGGCCAAGCGGCTGACGAAGTATTGCGACAGCCTGTTTACGTTCCTGGACCGCCCGGCTGTGCCGTACGACAACAACCTGGCCGAGCGGATGATCCGGCCGGCGGTGATCCTGCGAAAGAACAGCCAATCTAATCGCAGCGAACGCGGAGCCGCCACCCAAGCGGTCCTGATGAGCGTATGCCGCACGCTGAAACTGCGTAGCCGCGACCCCCTGAAAGTGATCCCCGACGCCTTGCGAACCTACCTCAGTACCGGTACGCTGCCGGCATTACCCTGCAAAGCTGTTGCAGACGGCTGAAGAGTTACGATCCAGGAAGGGCGGGGCGTCCTTTACCTTTACCTTAGACATGGCTTCAGTTCCTCAACGAACCCGCCCAGGTACATCGCCCCATTGGCCCGCGCATTATGACCCGTCCGCCGCAAGGCGTCGGCATCGTCAAAACGCCTATCCGCGACAGTCCGCAACTGCGTGGGGCGGGCACGGCGCAACTTATCGAAGATCGTCATGGGAACCAGAATACCGCGCCCACGCCCCAGACTCAACGGGAATGGGCGTCATCCTGAAAGCCACGGCCCCTGGGCCGCGAAGGTCAACCTAGGCAGTCTGCAATGAATCCCTCATTTCATCCGTGGCTCTGTGTTTATGGTTTATGTGGCCACGTATCCTTCTTCCGCTACCGGGCCGCCGCCGGCGTAGCAGTCCCAGGCCAGCCAGGCTCAGCAGGGCGAGCGAGGCTGGCTCGGGGATTAGTTGTATTGTGCCTTCAGAGATGATCGCGGGGGTGGGGGCGAAGTCCGTGGGGCCGTTTAGGGTTTGGCCCAGCGCCAGCGTCCACGTCGAGCCGAGTGTTGTGAAGCCCGTCGTGTCGATGGTCAGCGTCACAAGCAGCCCGTCGGCCGGGACGGTTCCGCTGGTGGTTACGATGCTGTATGTCGCCAATTGTGCCAGCGAGCCGAGGTCGGTCTGGCCTGTGTTGTTGCCGGCGAAGATTGTACCGGTCTCCATGTCCACGGCTGTGATCGTCGGACCGGCTGGGCCGCCATAGGCCGGGCCGCCGCCTGCTATCTCGGCGTTGAGGTTGCAGCCGCCGACCATGTCGGCAGCGTCAGTGGATACCATGATTTGGATCGTTTGGCCCGGCGTGTCCGGCAGAAGCTTGACGTTGTCAACGTCGATGTACATGTCGGCCGAGGCGCTCCCGGCGGCGATCAGTACGGCGACGGCGACCGCGGCGACCGCGGCGAGATGTCTTGCTCGTCTCAACATTCGTTCATACCCGTGTCTTTCACAGCCGGCCTCGGCCTGGCGCGCGTAGGTATTTCGCCCTTACAGGGCTTCTTGATTCGTTATCCTGCTACCCAGGGCGGCGCTGCGCTCTGCCCTGGGCTGTATTGTTTCAGCCTTTCAGGCTGAACTTGCGGCCTGTAAGTCGTCTTGCCACGGAATCGCTCGCAGTTGCCCCAGCAGTGGCTCGACGAGCGGGTTGTCGGCCGGGGCTTGATCGTTGGCTTTGGCGGAAACGTGCGCCCAGAGCCGCGCATCCGTTAGCGGCTGAGCCAGGTCCGTTCCGGCGGTGGCCTGCGGCCTGGCGGTCGCGGCCGGGATGGCGGATATCATTGGCGCCGCGGCGTTGACTGTCCACGTATCCGTCGGTGTCGGTTCGGGCGGCGGGGCAATGGCCAGGGCGGGACCTGTGTCGCTCAACAAGCTCGCCATCGCGGCCGCCACTGGCGTTGCCACAGGCGGGATCGCAGTTGGCGACGTCATCTCCGTCACGGCGGGGGCCTCGGCGGCGGTGGCGGCGACAGGTGCCGGGGCGGGGACGGATTGGCCAAGGTTG
>JAUWQU010000079.1 GCA_030610965.1 Phycisphaerae bacterium | reverse complement strand
CGCGGACCCAAACACAGCCCAACCCGACCCGTGCCACAAAAAAACAGTCCGCCACTACCGTTTGACAACGGAGCCTGCCTCGATCATGATCTTCCCGTTGCAGACGGCTGAAGAGTTACCCTGGATCGTCTTAAGGCCGCTCTGATCAAATCGCTCGGCGCGAATGATATCAGCGCGAAGGTACACACTGAACGAGTTCCGACGACAAAGCTCTATCGCGTGGCAATCCTGGCTCCGAAGTTCAAAGCGTTGAAGCATTCGGAGCGGCAGAACCTGGTCTGGCGTATTGCCGATAGCGCCTTGTCGCCCGACGAGCAGCTTCACATCAGCATGATCTTGACGCTTACACCTGATGAGGTCGAAGAACACTAGCTGCCAGTGCTGGCGTTGACCAAACCGTGGGAGTTCTGAACGGGGATAATTGCCTCGCTGGCCGCGGCACACGGCAGAGAAACAGCCCGACATACTTCCTGGGATGGCAGCATGGCACCGCGAGAGATGGGTTTCGGGAAACATGCCCCCGGCCAAGAATGGCCCATTTGGAGTGTCTCATGAATCCTGAACAGATCCTTGCGCAAGTCCGGAAGCTTATCAACGAGCACGCCGGCGACGACCCGGACAAGTGGTGGTATGCCAATCGCTACGTGTTTGCCCGGTTGGCCCTGGACGAGAGGAAGACCAAGACAGGGGTCAAGGCGCGACTCTTCGAGAGCGCATCTCCCTGCCACGGCTGTGGACAGCCTTTCGCAGGCAGGAAGGACGTCCACCTGCACCGCCTGGATGAGACCAAGGCCTACAGCGACGGGAATTGCGTTTTGATGCACAAGGATTGCCACGAGGAGTGCCATCGGAAGGGTGCGAGGAGGGAGTCTGCACCGCGCGATACCGGCGACCCCATCCTGGTCAAGGCCAGCAAACGATACGACACGTCATTCATCTATTGGTGGGACATCACCCCTGCACTCTACGACATTCTGGACCGATACGAGGCCGTCGCGTTCTCGTGCAAGGATACGGGCCTGAGTTGCATCGTGCCCACGCCCGAGTTGAGGAAATACCTCCTGCCCGACCGGCAAACCACACGAGGGGTTGGCAACTGGGGCATTAGGGTGCGCCGTGGGCGTGAAGACGAGCTGGCATTCGAGCCCGGCAAGAGCGCCGATGAGTGGCTCTACCTTCCGGCCGTATGGGTTGATGACGCACGGGAAGACTGAGCGGCAATTGGGCGCATCCTCAAGGCCGGTTTTCACGGGTTGAAAGACCTCCCACTCGATGCCATGCTTGCCGTCCCGGGAAGCATGTCCGAGCCATTCCTACGGCGGTATTCCACGCCTTTGTCCTTGAATCCTGCCAATGCGCCACTTGCCCCGCCACCGGCTGGGGGCTATTATTGCTCGACCTGAATTGCCGGGGATGGCCACTGGGCCTCCGGCGGCTGGTGTTCGCAAGGCTTTGACACGAGGACCGAAGATGACCATGAAAGATTTCGCCACAAGAGTCGGTAACGGGCTGATGTTCAAGAAGGGTCACGAGAAGCTTTGGATCGTCCCCTGGGGCGTCAACGGCCTGCGGGTGCGGGTTACGCAGCAGGCGGAGTTCCTGGATCTTCCGCAGGCACTGCTGGATAAGCCCGCCGGGTCGGCAAAGCCCGCGAAGGCTCGCGTCAAGATCGGCGAAAAGCTGGCTGTGCTGACCAACGGCAAGATCAAGGTCGAGATCAACCCTCGCGGCAACGTCACCTTCATCCGCACATCCGACGGCAAGACGCTGCTCAAGGAGTGCGTCAAGAACACCAACGAGTACCTCGGCCGGACGTTCATTCCGTCCAAGGGCGTCTGGAAAATCGAGCAGCGTTTCTATGCCGACGACACCGAGAAGTTCTACGGCCTCGGCCAGCACCAGCACGGCTACCTCGACCAGAAGGGCTGCGTGGTGGACATGCTCCATCGCAACATGGAGGTGGCCATCCCGCTGCTGGTTTCCAACCTGGGCTACGGATTCCTGTGGAACCATCCCGGCGTCGGTCGCGTAGAGCTCGGCAAGAACGAGACCCGCTGGGTGGCTGAGGCGGCCAGGCAGATCGACTACTGCATCATCACCGACAAGTCCATCCCGGCCATCATGCAGCGGTACGCGGAGGTGACGGGATTCCCGACGAAGTTCCCGAAGTGGGCGGCTGGCTTCTGGCAGTGCAAGCTGCGCTACAAGACCCAGCAGGAAGTGCTCGACGTTGCCCGCGAGTACAAGAAGCGCGGCCTGCCTATCTCGGTGATCGTGATCGACTTCTTCCACTGGACCCAAATGGGCGACTGGAAGTTCGATCCGGAGCACTGGCCGGACCCCAAAAGTATGGTCAAAGAGCTAAAAGAGATGGGAATTGAGGTGATGGTGTCGGTCTGGCCGACGGTAAATATCACCAGCGAGAACTACTCGTACATGGAATCGCATGGGATGTTGGTGCGAAATGAGCGCGGCCAGAGCGTTCAGAACACCAGCGAAGACAACAAAGGCAGCCGGCTGCAGACGTTTTACGACGCGACTAACCCCGAAGCGCGGGCGTTTCTGCTCAAGAAGATACGCGAAAACTACTGCAAGCTCGGCATAAAGCGGTTCTGGCTGGACACAATGGAGCCGGAACTGTGCCCGTTGGAGCAGGATAACACGCGATACCACCTCGGAAACGGGCTGGAAGTGGCGTGCCTGTACCCCAAATGCCACCAGCAGGGCTTCTACGAAGGGCTGCGGGCCGAGGGCGATACGGAAGTGCTCACGCTGGGCCGGTCGGCCTGGGCGGGCAGCCAGCGCTACGGCTCGCTCGTGTGGTCGGCGGACATTCCATCGACGTTCGACTCGCTCCGCCGCCAGGTCGCCGGCGGGCTCAACATCGGCCTGAGCGGCATTCCGTGGTGGACGACGGACATCGGCGGCTTCTACGGCGGGGACATCGCCGACCCGAAGTTCCACGAGTTGCTGATCCGCTGGTTCCAGTTCGGCGTGTTCTGCCCGGTATGCCGCCTGCACGGCGTGCGTCGGTCCAAGGACAAGAAGCCAGGAGAGTGGGCCCCGAACGAAGTATGGTCGTACGGTGAGGAGGTTTGCGGCATCCTAACCGAGCAACTCAAGCTCCGCGAGCAGTTGCGGCCATACATTATGAAGCAGATGCTCAAGGCCGAGAAGACCGGCCATCCGGTGATGAGGCCGCTGTTCTTCGATTTCCCCGACGATGCCAAGGCCTGGTCCGTCGAGGACGAATACATGTTCGGCCCGGACATCCTTGTCGCCCCGGTCGTCGAGCAAGGCGTTCGCAGCCGAAAGGTCTACCTGCCCGAAGGCACGACCTGGCGGGACGCATGGACGGGCAAGGAGTACGCCGGCGGGCGGAAGTTCGTCGCCAAGGCCGAGCTCAGCCGGATACCGGTCTACTTCCGGGCCGACAGCAACCCGCTCAAGTAGAAGCAGCCGGCATCGACGGCTACCTGCGGCCTTCGTTGGATCGAAGATGAGGTCGAGGGTATCGCCTCCTTTATGGAACTTACGGGCTGGCCGGCCTTCCAGTCTCGCGACAGTAGCCGTACCGGGCCAATCAGGCCCGAAAGCGGCTTGCCACGGTACCGCGAGGGAATCGTCTGATAGTGGTTGGCCAGCGTGTTGTATACGAGCACTTCCAGCGTGTTCTTGCCGGTCTTCAGGAAGCCCGTAACGTCCAGGCGCCACGGTGGGGCGACTCGCACGCCGACCTTCTTGCCGTTGACGTGGACTTCGGCAGTGGCGGTTACGCGGCCCAGATCCACTTCGACCTTGCCACTGGCCTGGCCTTCGGTAAGCGTGACGACACTGCGGTACCGCACCCCGCCGGAGTAGTTGTTGAGGATGCCCATCTGCGACCAGTCGCCAAGCGGCATGACGCCGGCGCCGCTGGTCTCGACCGTGACCGGCTCGGGAATCACCGCTCCGCCGCTACGGCCGGTCAAGGGCACGACGCGCAGTGCAACGACCGCTGCTGTGGGGGCAGGCTTGACCGCCTCGAAACGGCCATCGCCCTTGTCCGTCATCGGCTCACCGTTAATCCAGGCCCGGACCTTGCCCCGGGCCTGCACGCGAATCGCCGTCGTGCCCGGTGCGGAGAGGAAGCGGAACCATTCGGCCGACCGGTCGCCCGCATACACGTCGAACGGGATCACGCCGCCGTCGTTGTACCATCGCATCGCCAGCGGCACCCGCCCCTTGGGCGGGGGCTCGGCCTGGCGGCGCACCACGAAATGGCCTCGGCCCGAGTGGTCATAGCGAATGAGTGTGGGGTTGGCGCCGGCTTTGAGCGAGATCGGTTGCGCGAGATCGTTCACGCGGCCGCCATTGACGTAGACCGCCGCCGGCGTGATCACCGGCGAGGTGTGGCTCTTGTCGGCGGGAGCGCCGCGGCTGACGAGGATCCTCGCCGACAGGGCCTTTTCCACGGTGGCCGACGTCCAGAGGTAATAGCGTTTGCCTGCCTTCTCGTCGGTGTACCGCGTTTCGTTCAGGCCGCCCGTTGGCTTGCCCAGGCAGATGAAGTCGTCCGTTACGGTGCGTTTCAAGCCGTGATAGCCCTGGTGCCCCAGGTCGCCTTCCTTGCCGTAACGCCACGAGAAGTCGTAGGCCCGCCACGTCAGGGCCTTCCCGCCGACCGTCACCGGCGTGGAAGGATCGACGCTCTTGAGTTTGGCCAGTTCGGCGTCAAGCTTGGCGGCATCGACATCATTCGGGACCGGCCCCAGTACGTAGAATTGCGTGCCGTAACCGTGAAGTTTCCTGCTCCAGCGACGGTCGTCGGTCTGCGGCAGCATGGCGGTCTTGGCCAGGCCTGCCGTTTCACAAGCCCACGCGAAACGCCGCGCTTCGACGCCGATCAGCCTGTTCCCGGCTGTGACCGGCATGCGGAAGTCGCCGTGGGTGTTGTCCATGGTCGGCAGGAAGGTGACGGCCCACTCGTCGGGCAGCTTCTTCTGCAGCATGGGCCGCTCGTCAGATTCAGGTGGGTTCACGTGTTTCCTGCCCGGCGTGAACACAACGACCTGCGCCTCGTAGGGCTCCAGGGGCAGTTCGACCTGCGTAGTGGTTGCGGTGTGTTTGACCACTCGCAATGGACGAACCTTCCCGGTCCACGGGTCCCACAGTTCAGCCGCTCCGCGGGTTCGGAACTCGGCCACGGTGCCTGGACTGGCGTCCATCACGAGGTACACGTCCCGCGGCCCGACCTTGCGGTGAAGCGCGCGGACGGTCTGGCTGAGCCCGCGCACATCCTGCACGAAGGCGTGGCGGATCGCGTCGACGACCTGGCCGGCCTGCGCGAGACGACAGTCGGCCTTGAAGGCCAGATCGTTCATTGCGGCGAGTTTTGGATCGTTGCGCCCCGCACGGTCGGAGGCCGATGGGACGGCGCCCACGGCATAGACCTTGCCCCCTGCCCTTGCGAAAGCGGCTGCCTTCTCAATACTCTGCCAGCGCACGGCATCCATATTCGGGAAAACAAGAGCCTGGTACGACGCGCCGGCCGCCCTGACGAGAAGCTTCCCATTGGCGACCTCGGCGCGTGCGAGCGAGTCGTTGTCGATGTACTCGAAATTGATGCCCGCCTTCATCAGGCGAGCTCCCAGGTCAAAGGCCGCCGTGCTGGCCTTGCCGCCATTCATTTCCGCCTCGTACGGCGCCACCGGGTAGACCACCGCGACGTCGCACACCTGGGCGCCCTGGCTCATCAAGTACGACAGGCGGTCGAAATAGCCCAGGAAGACGCCCATGTGCGCCCAGTAGGGCATGCGGAAGTGGTAGCAGGGCGGGGCCCATTCCCAGTGCGAGCCATACGTCGTGTAATAGAGGCCGTGCAGATTGAGCAGCGTGCAGCCGTAGAGGTAGTTCTCTCGTGTGGCGAGCATCAGCCGTTCAGGTGCGGCCCCCCAGCCGAGGCTGTGGTAGCCTTCGAGCCAAACGCGGGGCCGTTGGTACAGGTTGGCGATGGAAGATGAAACCTTGCCCTTGATCAGGTCGGCCCGTCCGCCCGGCGTGTCGTGGCCCGGCGCGGTGTACCAGCGGGTCGCGCGGAAGTAATCGCCGAACTCCTGCGGATTGCGGCCGCGACCACCACTGTCGCAGGCGAAAATCATCCCGCGTGAAGCGTGCCACGTGTAGATCGGCTTGAAGTAACGCTCCTCCATCAGGCTCATGCGCACGTCTGCATAGTCCATGCGCACCTTGGGTGTGATGTCGCCCATGTCGACCCACATTCCGGGCAGAACGTCGAGGAGGTCGTAGCCTTTACGCCGGAGAAACTCCTTGGCGAAATCCGGGTTCCACGCGAATTTGCCCACTCCTATGTGCAGCTCGTCGTTGAAGAAGTAGTTCAGGCCCTTCGACGATTTCCCCGGGTTGCGATCCTGGAATTTCTGAAAGAAGCCACGAATAACCGTCTGGCCGGCCCCGGCCATGAGCGGATTGAGCGACCCCGCCTTGCGCACGGCTCGGAAAGTCCATATCTCCCAATCGCCCGCCGGCGCGGTCCAGGAGATATTCCCCGCCTTGATGAGTGGCGACAGGTCGACCCCGCCGCGCTGTATTACGCCATCCTTCATTGGATAGGCGCGAGCGGCAAACTGGTCGGCCGAGCAGGGAATCGTTGTCGTCTGGCCGCCTCGCAGACGCTGTCGCTTACCGGCATCAAGCTGGATCGCGTTCAACTCGGGCTTGCTGTAGAAGAGATGATAGAAGAGGTTCTTCGCGCCGCGCGGCCAGTCGATGGTGTACGTGCTCAGACCGATGCCCATGCCCAGCTTGCCGCACTCCTCGGAAATCCTGGAGTAGACCTTCCACCATTCGTCGGTGAATATGCCCGGCTCGCCCTGCTCAGTCAGCCAGCCGGCGGTGTCATAGTGGGAGTAGTTCACCTGGACGCCGCTGATGCCTTTCTTGTGCAATTCCCTGATCTGGCCGATCATGCGGTCCACATCCAGCCGGTCGCCGGTCCACCACCAGAACGGCACTTCGCCATAGCCCGGCGGGGGGGCCTGGAAACCGGGCAAGGCATCCAGATTGGCATCTCGGCTGGGGTACCCCTTCGCACCCGCGGGGGGCTTGGGCTGCCTGGCCGGATCGCTCAACTTGGGGTCGTTGCCCAGAGAAACAGCAGGGCCTCCCGCCAGCAGGGCGACCCACACTATCGGTACCGCATATGTTCGATTCATGGTGATTCTCGCGGTGCTCTCGTGCGATGATGGGCGCTTGCCTAACATCAGAAGTCGAAATCCTCGATGTTGTCCTTCGTGAACACGAGGATCTTGCCCAACAGGATGTTGTCGCCGACGATCTGCTTCGTGCCCAGTCGACCGGCGTCGAAGGTCTTGTCGCCTTTCTTGAGTGTCCCTTGGGCCAATGCAGCCGCGGCGCGGATCGTCAGGTAGCCCAGGTCCTCGGTGCTCCATAGCACGACCGACTTCACCACGGCGGGCTGGCTGGAGTCGGCGGGTACGACGTACTTCTTCATCACGTTCGGCGTGGAGAGGCCCGTCACGTACACCTTTCCCGCCCAGGGGCTTTGCAGGACGGCCTCGGCGGCGGCGGGGAACGAGACGCTGCTGATCCCCCAGATGCCCTTGAGATTCGGATAGGCCGCCAGCAGGTCGCGCGTCTGCTGCTGGGCCTTCTTCTGGTCCTCGCCAGGGAACTTTACGACGACCAGGTTGAGTCTGGGGTACTTCTCTGCCAGGCGAACCTTCATGTGCTTCATCCACGCGTTCTGGTTGGCCGCCGAGGGGTCGGCAGCCACGATGGCGACCTCGCCGACTGGCGGCTGGCCACCGATGTCACGGGCCAATGCGTCGACCAGTGCGTAGCCGATCTCCTGCTCGGTCGCCTGGTTGACGAAGAAGTCGCGGGCCTCGGCGGGCGTGTCGGCGTCCCAGGTGATAACGCGCACGCCCTTGTCGGCCGCCTTGAGCATCGCGCGGGCCTGCACCGTCGGATTGCTCGCCGAGACGCAGATCACGTCGCCCTTCTGCAGGGCCCAGCTGTCGACCATATCGGCGGCCTTGGCGGCCGAACCGTCGGTCGGACCGTCGTAGATCAACTCGACATTGCCCAGTTCCTCCGCCGCCCGCTTCGCCCCGGCCGCACAGGACGTGAAGTACGGTGAGCCCTTCTTCTTCGGCAGGAAGCAGATTCGCAACGTCTTGGCCGATCCGGAGTCGCTATCCTCCTGGGCCTGCTCATCCTTCGGCCGCTCGCAGCCGGAAAGGGCTATCGAAACCAGAGAGGCGGTCACCAACAAAACGCGGGGCCATCGATACATGGGAGTTCTCCTTCAACTCTAGGGCGACCGAAGTATAGCCCGCTTCCGGTGGGCGGGCAACGCCTGCGACGTCGGGGCAGGGCGAGCCGCTGCTATGACTTGCGCCTGGTCAGCACGGAATGCACGAGCACGCTGAGGATGAGCAGGGCTCCGACGATGATGAAGGTCAACTCGTCACGGTTCCATCGCCACGCGACCAGTGAGCGGACCTCGTGGAGCAGCAGCACGCCGAGGACCGTGCCCAGGATTCGGCCCCGCCCGCCGAAGATGCTCGCGCCCCCCAGCACAACAGCGGTGATCGCCGCCAGCTCCAACCCCGCGCCGACGTCGGCCTTGGCCGTGTCGCGCCGCGCCACGAACAGCACCGCCGCCACCGCCGCCACCAACCCGCTGGTCGCATACAACAGCAGCTTCGTCCGCGCCACCGCCACGCCGGAGAACCGGGCGGCCGTCTCGTTGTAGCCTATTGCTCGCAGCTCGCGTCCGATAGCGGTCCGGCCCAGAAGCACCCACGCGGCGGCGGCCAGCACGACGAACAGCACGCCCGCAGGCGGCACGCCGGCCACCAGCGGCTCGGCCAGGGCTTCGAACCCCGCCGGGAACCCCGACACCGGCTCGGCGCCGATGAGTCCCTCGGCCACGCCGCGGTAGGCCGACATCGTCGCCAGCGTGATGATCAACGGATGCACGCGGAAGAACACCACCATCGCGCCGTTCAGCGATCCGGCGGCCAGCCCCACCGCCAAGGCCAGTCCCACCGCCGGCCAGACGCCAACCCCCCCTCGCCACGCCAGCCCCATCGTCACCGCCGATAGCGACATTGTCGCGCCCACCGACAGGTCGATCCCGCCGGTGATGATGATCAGAGTCAGCGGGATCGTGAGCAAGGCCATTTCCCACATGTGTGATGACAGGTTGGCCTGGGTTTCCCAACTAACGAATTCGGCGTCGCGGGCCTGCTCGAAGTACCACGCCCCGGCCAGCAGGCCCGCCAGCAGGCCCACCAGCAGCAGTTCGTGCCAGAACTCCATCGCCCGGATCCGTCGCCACAGACTCATGGTCCGTCCTCCATCGCTCGGCGGCGGCGCGTGAGTTGATCGGTCAGCACGGCGAGCAGGATGAACGCGCCCTGGATGGCCC
>JAUWQU010000685.1 GCA_030610965.1 Phycisphaerae bacterium | reverse complement strand
CGATAACTACGACAGCTTCACATACAACCTGGTCCAGCGAATCGGCGAGCTGGGCCGGGGCGCTGAGGTCCGCGTCGTCCGCAACGACGTGATGGGGCCCGAGCAGGCCGAGGCGGATTTCAAGCCCACGCACCTCATCATCTCGCCGGGTCCATGCACCCCCAACGAGGCGGGGCTCAGTTGCGACTACATCCGGTACTTCCACGGCAAGATCCCGGTGCTGGGCGTGTGCCTGGGCCATCAGGCCATCGGCCAGGCCTTCGGCTGCAAGGTGATCCGCGCCCCGCGGCTGATGCACGGCAAGACCAGCGAGATCAAGCACGACGGCAAGGGCGTTTACCGCGAACTGCCGATGCCCTTCACGGCCACGCGATATCACAGCCTGATCGTCGAAACCGACGGGCTGGACCCGGACTTCATCCAGACCGCCTGGTCGGTGGACCAGCACGAACTGATGGGAATCCGCTCCCAAACCCACCCCACCGAGGGCGTGCAATACCACCCCGAGAGCTTCCTGACCGCCATCGGCCATCAACTGCTGGCCAACTTCCTGGATATGTAGCGGGGGGAAGGTCCTAGGTCTTAGGCCTTAGGGTGGCAGAGCCCTGATGATCGGTCTTGGCGTTTTCACCGTCCCGCCCCCGCCCTCGGTGTCGCTCCCTAAGACCTGGGACCTATGACCTTCTTTTCCAGCTACGCGGCCTTTTTTCTGCCGGTTTTCCTGGGCGGAGGGAGCGTGCGCCTCTTTGGCGGACCCACGGCGGGGCGCGATGACGGGGCCGTCGTGGCCGGCCTGGTCGCCGGGGCGGTGGCGGCGGGCCTTGGCCTTCGCCGTCGCGGCAGGCGCCTGGCGGCGGGCATCTTGGTCAGCGTGACGGTGACGAACTCATACTTGCCGTCGCGGCGGTAGCGGATCTTGACCTTGTCGCCGGCATCGTGGGCGTTGACCACGTTCATGAGTTGGGCGGGCTCTATCGTCCGCACGTCGTCGACCTGGAGTATCACGTCGCCGGGCTTTAGGCCGGCCTTGTCGGCCCCGCCGCCGGGCACGATCCTGATGATCTCGACGCCGTCGATGGCCTGGGCCAATTGGATGCCGATATAGGCACTGTCGGGCGGCAGGCGAGTCAGGGCGGGCTTCTGATCCATGACCCACTTGTGCCAATCGGCCTCGATCTTGTCGAGCTTCTTGCCGAAGACCTTCTCCAGCGCGGCCCGGCCGGTCCTGTCGGAATCGTAGCCCTCGACGTACGCGTCGTACCACTTGCGGAGCATGCCCTTGGAATGAAGGTACATCATGAAGTACCGCACCTCGCTGTAGGATGCGGTGGGGTTCTGCATGAACTTGGGCTGGCTGGCCCTGATAAGCTCGGCCAGGGGGATCTGATCCTTGCGGCGCAGGAGCCTCTGCAGCGCGTTAAGCCGGCTGTTGGGCGCCGGCAGGGCGTGGCCGTCGACGATCCGGGAGCTCTCGAACAGCGTTGCGAGGCCCTCGGTCATCCAGATCGGGTGCGACTGGCCAAAGCCCTCCTGGTCGGCGCGGTGCAGGGCGTGCGTGAACTCGTGGACCAGCGTCAGCCCGACGGTCCGGGCGATGAGCATGTTCGAGGCCCGCGAGTAAAAGCCGCCGACCGTCGGGCCCCATCGCCAATCCTCCTTCTTGGGTATCACGATGGTCAGGTACTTCTCGAAGGTGTTCTCGAAGAGGTCCTTCCACTGAGCCATGGCGTAGGCCGTCAGACGCTGCTTCATTTCGCTCAGCGTCTGGCTGTCGACGTTGGTGGCGAAGACCATCCTGTGGTCGTGGTCTATCTCGTAGGCGTAGTCCTGGCCGAACTGCTCGACAAGAGCGTCGCGGACCTTGCTCGCCCGCTCGCGCTGAACCCTATCCTGAAGGGTTCGGAGCTTCTTGTAGCCCGGCAGCTTGCGAGCGGCCTCGAGGTCCGGGTCGCGCTCGAGGTAGCCAAACGAGCTGTACCCGTGCTCAATGGCCTTGGTCAGGCTCTCGATGGCCTTGTCGCCCTGACCCACGCGGCTGAAGTAGCAGGCGTAGTTGTACCAGGCGATGGGGCTCTTGGGGGCTATCTCGATGATCTGCTTTATCAGCGGCTCGCACTTGTCGAACTGCTCGGCCTTGAAATAAGCGGTGAGCCTGCGATTCAGCGCCGCGACCTTGCGGGCCTTCTGGAAGAACTGGCGGCGCTGCCTGGCCCGCTCGGCTGGGGAAGTCGTCGGGGTGACGAGTATGTCGCCAGTGGCTGGCTTCGTCGCGGCCGGAGCGGCCGGACGCGGCTTGGCCGGCGCCGACCAGGTCAGGCAGGCAACCGACAGCATCATCATGCAGGCCGCCATCAACGGCCACGCCGAACGCACTGTTCTGGTCATACGGACCTCCAAAACGGGTGCGCCCATTGTAGCAGAACGCCCGGCGTTTTTGGGATTGGCGTTTCGAAACGCCTGGCCGGACGGTATATTCTTCTGGCCTTGGAAAGAGGCCGGATATGACAGACAAGACCGAGAAAATCACCGGCTCGCGCGAGGGCTACTTCGGGCCTTATGGCGGGCAGTTCGTGCCGGAGACGCTCATGGGCGCGCTGCACCAGTTGGAGCGCGAGTACGCTGGGGCCATGGCCGACGATGGCTTCCGCGCGGAGCTCGAGCGGTGCTGGCGCGAGATCGCCGGCAGGCCCAGCGAGCTTTACCTGTGCCGCCGGCTCACCGAGACACTCGGCGGGGCGAAAATCTACCTCAAGCGCGAGGACATGAACCACACCGGCGCGCACAAGATCAACAACACGCTCGGCCAGACGCTGCTGACGGTCCGAATGGGCAAGAAGCGCGTTATCGCCGAGACCGGCGCCGGCCAGCACGGTGTGGCCACGGCCACCGTGGCGGCCATGTTCGGGCTGGAGTGCCAGGTCTACATGGGCGAGGAGGATATCCGCCGCCAGCGACCTAACGTCCTGAGGATGGAGATCCTGGGCACGCGTGTCATCCCCGTCAGCACGGGGGCCCGCACGCTGAAGGATGCCCTCAACGAGGCGTTGCGGGACTGGATGGCCTCCTTCGAAGAGACGCCCTACGTT
>JAUWQU010000189.1 GCA_030610965.1 Phycisphaerae bacterium | reverse complement strand
GTGGCCGGCGCCCCCGGGCCACCGGCCAGGAACCTCTCGCCCTTGCCCACTATCACTTGTGCGCCGGCCGACGGCGCCGCCGTCAGAAGCGCCAGTACGCTCAGGCATATCGCCGAGTTGCCTAATTGCCTGAAAGTCATTGTTGTGGCCCTCTTGAGTTTCGCTTCAGCTATCGCCGTCGTCAGCCGCTTTAGTCCCTTGCGCCGCCTGCCGATACATTCATTATGACGCCGGCGGACCCCCAAGGTTTCCGGTCTTTCACATTTGCCGCCCGCCCAACGGAGGATGGAAACGAATGGCGACTTCGCGCATTATATATTATTGGAAAAGGGCCGGGAAAATGCCATGAAAATCCACATGGTCGCCATCGACCTGGACGGCACGCTGCTGAACTCCGACAAGGAGATCACGCAGACGACCGCCACCATCCTGCGGGCCGCCCGCGAGCAGGCCGGCGTGAAGATCGTCCTCGCCACGGCCAGGCCGCCGCGCAGCGTCATGCCGTTCTACGACCTGCTGGACCTCGACACGCCCATGATCAACTACAACGGCGCGCTGGTCATCGACCCGACCTGCCAGCACGTCCTCATGCACCGGCCGATCCCCGCGAAAGTCAGCCGCGGCATCATTCAAGTCGCCAGAAGCACGTATCCCGACGTGCTCGTCTCGGCCGAGGTGATGGACCACTGGTTCACCGACCGCTTCGACCCGGCCTACAACACCGAGACCGGGCGGCTCTTCCCGCCGGACAGGGTCGAGCCCGTCGAGAACTGGGCCGACCAGTCCATGACCAAGCTGCTGCTTCTCGGCAAGCCGCAAAGCCTCCGCGAGGTTGCCGAGGCCATCCACCAGACCTTCCCGCACCAGGTGAACATCGTGCAGACGGAGGACTACCTGCTCCAGATAATGCACGCGACGGTCTCCAAGGCCCAGGCCCTCCGCGTGGTCGCGGCCGAGATGCACCTTCGCCGCCACCAGGTGATGGCCATCGGCGATAACGCCAACGACGTGGGCATGCTGCAATGGGCGGGCATCGCCGTCGCGATGGAAAACGCCGCCCCGCAGGCCCTCGCCGTGGCCGACCACGTCGCCGACCACCACGACGCCGACGGGGCCGCCCACGCAGTCCGCCAACTCATCCTCGAAGGCCTGGAGCCGAACAAAGACCGAAGAAGGTCCTAGCTCCTAGCTCTTAGGTCATAGGGTAAGACACGCCAGTGGCAGTCAGTGGATATCGAGCAGGGACAAATCACAGCGATTGTGTGAAAGACCGCGAAGCCCAGGGATAGCAATCCCTGGGACCAAAGCTTTTCTCCTGTCATCTGAGTCTCCGCGTCTCCGTAGTGAGCCTGTAGGGTTGCTCCCGGGTCCCACCCGCCACGCGCTTGCATCCCCCCGCCCTCAGCGTCTACCATGCGGGCATGAAACCCGTCGAAGCCAGAGTGACACTCGTGCAGCACACCGCGGACCCCGAGGAGCTTATCGCCGCCGCGGCCAGGCTGTGCTATGCCGACCACACCGACGCCATCCTCGCCCAGGACCCCGACGGGGCGGGCAAGTTCGTGGCCATGCTCAAGAAGCTCGGGCACCTGAGCCCCATCGAGCACGCGAGCTTTACGTTCCTCGTCGAAGGCGTCAGCCGGGCCATGACGCACCAACTCGTCCGCCATCGCCTGGCAAGCTATTCCCAGCGCAGCCAGCGCTACGTCCGGCACGCGGAGTTCGACTACATCGTGCCGCCGCGCCTGGCGGGCAAGACGGTGGACGCTGACGGCCAGGCCGTCGATGCGGTGGAGTACTTCCGCCAGACGATGGAGCTGATCGCCGATCGCTACAGCAAGCTCAGCGTGGCCCTCGGCGCTTCCGGCGAGGCCAGCAACGAGGACGCCCGCTACGTTCTGCCCAACGCCTGCGAGACGAAGATATTCATCACCATGAACGCCCGCGAGCTGCTGCACTTCTTCGAAGAACGCCTCTGCCTCCGCGCCCAGTGGGAAATCCGCGGCGTGGCCGAGCAGATGCTCGCCCAGGCCAAAGAGGTGGCCCCGAGCATCTTCGACGGCGCCGGCCCAAAGTGCATCCGCGCCGGCCGATGCCCCGAAGGCAAAATGACCTGCGGCCAATACGCCGAAATCAAGCTCCGCTACGCCGGGCCGCAGACGCGGGGTCAGGGCGAAGGCAAGTGATGGTGACTGTCCCGCGTATAGGTTCCACGTGTTGCAGTGATCGACTGACGCCAGCATGACAGACCGAAGGAACGAGAATATGGACAAGCTCAAGCAGATATGCCTGAACGGCTACAAATCAGTCCGCTACGATGCGGAGTTAATCCGGTCATCAGTTGACGCAGACCCCGAGGTCCATCGCGGCAAGACTATCGAGTTTGGCGACATCACTGTTCTCTTGGGGGCCAATGGAGCAGGCAAGAGCAACCTGGTGTCGTTCTTCAAGATGCTTAACTTCATGACCACAGGCGCATTGCAGGAATACATCGGGCGAGAAGGCGGATCAGACTGCTTGCTCCATTACGGCCGGCAGGTGACTCCGAGGATGCAGGCAGAGATAGAGTTCACAGCGACCGGTCGCCGCACCCGCTACATGATGACTCTGGCGGATGCAGCCCCCGACACGCTGATATTCACCAATGAGGCCGTGGAATTCCATCAGGAAGGGCTTCCGAGGCCTCAAGAAGTGGTCTTGGGTGCAGGCCACCGGGAAAGTCGTCTGAAGGAATGTGCGGATGGCGGAGACCGCACCTGTAAAGTGATTTACGGAATGCTTGCTGGTTGTCGGACGTACCAGTTTCATGACACGTCGCCAACGGCCAATATCCGCAAGGCTGGATATATCGAGGACGCCGATTACCTCCGTGCGGACAGTGGCAATCTGGCGGCATATCTGCTCGCGGTGAAACAGGCACACCGGGAGTACTATGACCGTATTGTGCAGACGATACGACTGGCCTTTCCGCAGTTCGAGGATTTCGTCCTGGAACCTAGCGCTCGCAACGAGAACTATATCCTGCTGAACTGGCGAGAGAAAGGGCGACCGGGGTATCTGTTCGGTCCGCATCAGCTATCTGACGGAACCCTAAGGTTCATGGCGCTGGCAACATTGTTTCTGCAACCCGTTCACAAACTGCCCTCAGTGATTATTATCGACGAGCCGGAATTGGGTCTTCACCCTTACGCGGTCACCGTTCTTGCCTCCATGGTCCAGTCCGCTGGAGCCCGTTGCCAGGTCATCCTGTCAACGCAGTCAACGCGTTTGGTCGATGAGTTTGATTTGGGACAGATAGTTGTGGTCGAGCGAAATGAACAGCTTAACTGCACGCGATGCCATCGTCCCGATGCCAAGAGGTTAGAGGACTGGATACAACGATATACGACCAGCGAGTTGTGGGAGAAGAACGTACTGGGGGGGCGTCCATAATGGCCTGTCGCCTGCACATTACGGCCGAAGGGCAAACAGAGGAGCGCTATGTGAACAGGGTGCTGGTGCCGCACCTGGGTAATATCCATCAGGTCGCCGCTGACGTTCGCGCAGTGAAGACAGGCCGAAAGAGGGGAAGGGACTATCGGGGAGGCCTTCTCGTTTAACGGATTAGTTCTGGGTCTTTCATCAAACCGCGTGCCCAAAGAACAGACTACCATGGCGAGATGACAGTCCGCAGTAAAACTAGGGGACAGCCATGTTCCTTACGGAGCATCACCGTCCCATTTGCCCATTTTCCCATGCGATGGAATAGGAATTACTATGAAACAGACCTTGATACGGAAGATGACGCTCGCGGACCGGCTGGACGTGGCGGACCTGATCTACTCCTCCACCAACCACTGGTACCAGACGCACGGCCGGCAGGCGATCTTCTCGGGCGGCCCCAGCGTGACGGAGGCGTTCTTTGACGTCTACGAGGCGCTCGACGCCGGCTGCGGCATCGTGGCCGTTAACGCGACCGACTCGCGGCTGATCGGCTCGTGCTTCTACCACCCGCGTGAGACGCACGTATCGTTGGGGATCATGAACTCGCATCCCAACTACGCCGGCGCCGGCGTGGCGCGGGCCCTGCTGAACTGGATCATCGACTTCGCCCGCAACGAAGGCAAGCCGCTGCGACTGGTCAGCAGCGCCATGAACCTCGATTCTTTCTCGCTGTACACGCGGGCGGGCTTCGTTCCCCGCTACGCGTACCAGGACATGCTTCTGCCAGTGCCCAAGGACGGGCTCGACATAACGGTTGCCGGGCTGGATCGCGTGCGTCCGGCCGCGATGGCCGACGTGCCTGCCATGGCCGAACTCGAGAAGCGCATCTGGGGGATCAGCCGGCAGAAGGACTACCGGTACTTCATCGACAACCAGGATGGCTTATGGCACATGTCGGTCTACCAGGGCGACAGCGGCCCAATCGAGGGCTTCTGCGCCTCGTGCGGCCACGCCGGCTGCAACATGGTGGGCCCGCTCGTGGCGGCCACGCCCGCGCAGGCCGAAGCCCTGCTGGCGACCGAACTGGATCGTCACCGCGGCCGCACGCCGGTGTTCCTCGTGCCGGTGGACTGCTCGCCCCTGGTGCGGACGGCCTACTCGTGGGGCGCACGCAACTGCGAGACCCACTTCAGCCAAGTCCTGGGGGCGTGGCAGCCGCCCAGCGGCGTCGCCATGCCGACATTCCTCCCCGAGACAAGCTGACCGGGCCGCCGATGGCTCGCCGCCGCCGAAGCAGCGGCGCGGCCTCACAGCATTAGCGGGCGCTCAACTCCGCGCAGGCCAGCCGTCCCAATTCCCGTTCGCTTTCGTCATGGATCACAAGTTCCACCGCGGCAGCACCGGCGGGGGGCGAAGCAACCTTTGACTCGGACGGCAACACGAAGGGTTTGGAAGGGGTCACCGGCCAAAGGTTTTTTGAACGGGAAAGCAGCTTGCCATCTCCATCGCGGAAGACCAGACCGGCGGTTGCCCGGTGGAATACTCCGAACCGGCCGCTAAGGAGCAGTTTCCCCCTGTCGAATCGCGCGACAAAGGGCTCGCACACAACGCCCGTGTCCGTGCAATCCAATACGGGGAAGTCCCCGCCGATGCGGCAGGCGGCCCACTCGTATTGCCATGTATAGGTTTCGCCCGGTTGGAGACTGGCGAAGGGGCTGAGTATCTCGCTCTCGAATACGTATGGGGTCTCAGCGCGGTTATCAGGCATGTCGATCCACTTGTTGTAGGCGTAGATCCGGCCAACGCCGCATTGACCCAGAAGAACTCCTTCTCGCCCAGCGAGTACTGGATCACTCGCCCGCCGATGTCGGGCACGACGTGCAGCCGCACGAGATCGTTCTGCAGAACGTAGCCTTTCCAGCCCATGTACGTCGACGGGCTCACCGTCTGCGTCCGGCAGCCGGACCACAAACAGGTGGCCAGGCATATCGCAGCAGCCTTGAGACAGTTGGATTTCACGGCGTTCTCTCTACGGAGTTCTTTTCCAGTGAAACCTTGCGAAACAACTTGATCTCTTTCGGGCGGTACGGCTTGCCGTCGGCGTGGAAGATATCGTGCTGCCAATTGTCGGGAATGGGATCACCGGGTTTGGAACTCCAGTGCATGGAGGTCTGCGTCCGACCGGTCACCAGGCCCCAGATGAACCAGCCGACGCCTTCCTTTTCCAGCACCGGCAGGATGTTGGCAACCGTGTTGCCGTTGCGGCGCAATAGCCACTCCGTGCAAAGGACCGGCCTGCCGTGTGTCTTGTGCTTGGCAATCATATCTTTCATTTTTGCCGGTGAGCCGTAGCAGTGGAATGAGATCACGTCGGCCAAGTCATGTGCGTGCCAACACGTGGTTAGCGGCTGGGAAGGGCTCGCGCGCCGCGCCCAGCCGAACGCTGACTCGATCAGCGGGCGGTTCTTGCCCTGGGCCTCGTTGTAAAGGTCCCACGCCAGAACGCGCTTGTCGTCGCGGTACGTTCCGACGAGGTCCATCACATACTCGCGAAGTTTCGGCCAGGCCTTCTTGCGGTCCGCGACTCGCTTGCGCCCCGGGCTTGGGGTCCAAAACGGCGCGTACTCGCCCGGCTTGGGGTCGCCCTGTGGGCCCAAGTACGGCTCATGTTTCGCGGGATAGCCGAACGCACAATCGTCGAACAGCACCCACATCGTCTTGATGCCGTGCGAGTCGGCAATCCGCAGAAACTCGCCCATGCGTTGTTTCAACCCATTGGGGTCCTTCTCCCAAACCAGGTATTGCACGAAGACTCGCAGGCTGTTCATTCCGACCGATTTGGCCCAAGCCAATTCCTGGTCGATCGTCTTCGGATCGAACGCCTCTTTTTGCCACATTTCCGTCGTATTGGTGGCCGTTCGGGGCAGGTAGTTGCATCCTCGAATCGCCCCGACGTTTTCGTACCACTTCCGTGCTTTTTCTTTCGACCAACGGTCGGTTCGCTTGGGCATTTTGAACTCTTTTGGAAACCGGCGGATAATTTCGATCTCTTTGGGATCGTAGGGCGTGCCGTCCTCGTGCAGCAGGTCGTGGAACCAGACCTTCGGTTTCGGGGCGCCCTTCTTCGAGCCCCACGGATACTCGGTCTGGATTCGGCCCCTCACCAATCCCCACATGTACCAGCCGATTCCGGCCTCCGCCATCGGCGGAACAATGGCTTCGAATCGCGGGTTGATGGTTCGCGCGATGCACTCGGTACAGAGGGCCGGCCGTTCGGCGGTTCGCGCCGCCAGACTCTTTGCGTTCGGCGTGTGGTAGTCGTGAAAGGTCATCACGTCCGACAAATCGGGCGCCTGCCAGCAGGCGCTCAACGGTTGCGTCGGGTTCGCGCTGCGTGCCCACCGGAACGTCGCCTCGACCAGCGGCCGGCTTTCTCCCTTCGCCTCGTTGAACAGGTCCCAGAGGATCACCCGCTCGTCCCTGGCGAAGTGGCCGACCACGTGGGTGACGTACTTCTGGAGCTTTGGCCAGTACTCTTTCGCCTTGCGGCTCTTGCCCGGAGAAGCGGTCCATCGACTGTTGTGAACGCCAGGGATGGGATCGGGCTGCTTGCCGAGTTTCGGCTCCTGGATCCAGCAGTCGTCGAACAGGATGAACATCACCGAGATGCCGTGCTTGTCGGCGATTCCCAGGAACTGGCCCATCCGCTTGATCGCCGCGTCGGGGTCCGCCTCGTAGACAATGTACTGGAGGAACACGCGAACGCTGTTCAT
>JAUWQU010000738.1 GCA_030610965.1 Phycisphaerae bacterium | reverse complement strand
CCCGTTTTCCGTTCCCAAACCATCACGAACGGCCGCTAACTACCTGGCAATACTGCAGATAAAATAGTTCTGACCCGTTTTCCGTTCTGACCCGTTTTACGTTCTACCATGGGCGCCTGACATTGCACCGCGGCGACTTTAAGACTTTAAGGCCTGACCCCATGTCCCCCCGTTCTCATGCAACAAATACCTGCCCGGCAACCCTTATTTTATATTTTAAGGGCTGACCCCAATCCCCAATCCCGCCGTGCCAAGCCCTTCCTGCAGCGTCTTAATGGCCTGCTGGGCAGCCTCGCGTACGGGGTAATGGAGCTGCTTGTTCATCGGGGCGAGGCAGCCGCCTCGCTCGCGCCGCATGGGGTCTTTCTCGGCCACCTCGCGCAAAAGCGGAAGGTCGTCGGCTGTGCCGATCTTGCCCAGGGCTTCGGCCGACCAGGCGCGAAATATCCCGGCCTCGGCGTCCGAAAGGATCTTGCGCACCTCCGGCCGGGACTTGGCGTCCCCGCCAAAGGCCCGCGCCAGCACCAGGCAGCGCCAGGTCGGCGCGCCGGCCTGGGCACGGCTCAGGGCATCATCTAACACCTTGCCACCATCGGCCGATTTGGCCAAAGCCCCGATGTACATGCGGTAATGGAATTCGGCGTTTGTCGAGCTGCCCGCCATCATGCCCGACACCTTGTCGGCTCCGTCCATCGTGGCGATGTCGGGGATGGCTTGGACGATGGCTGCGACCTTCTCGGAAGCGAACTGCCTGCCGGGATCTTGGCCGAAATTGCAGACCACCATAGATCGCAGGTGACGGTCGGGGCTTTTCATCAGCGTGAGCAGCCGGGCGAACATCGCTTTGTCAATCGCCTCGCCACGCAGATGGACCACGGCCTGCTGGAGCACGTTGGTGTCCTTGGCCGCCAGCAGCGGCATTGCGCCACGCTTGTTGGTCAACCATTTG
Organism: Phycisphaerae bacterium; assembly: GCA_030610965.1. Classification (GTDB taxonomy): domain Bacteria; phylum Planctomycetota; class Phycisphaerae; order SM23-33; family SM23-33; genus JAUWQU01. Next base: position 1,881 of record JAUWQU010000738.1, on the reverse strand, counting down.
ATGTACTCCCTGGCCGCGCCTCTAATCTGGCCCCGGTCATCCTTGTGCCCGCCCTCCAGAGCCAGGTCCAACAGGGCATTTCGGCTGGCCTGGGTATTGAGCACGCCAAGGGCGGTTATCACCCGCCAGCGATACGTTAGGTTGCCTGGGTCCCAGAACCTTTCCGTCAGTCTGCCAACGACCTCGTCGCGGCGAGCGCCCAGCTTGGCCAGCGCACCGGCGATTTCGTCCGGCGATACATTACCCGGGTTACGCAGCAGCCTCACAAGTGGCACCAGTTCCGGCCAGTCCGTGGCCTCGCGGCGGAGCTGGGCCAGTTCCTTGAGCCTGGCAACCACGAGCTTCAACTCGCCGGCTTCTCTGTTCAAAGTCACGAACCTGTCACGCTGGCCGTGGTAACGGTAGGCCCCGGCGAGGCCCCACCGTGCGCTGTCGCCGTAGTCGTTGACCCCGAGCTTTTCGATGGCGCCGAGGTACATCCGCTCGACCTTGGCGAACGCCTCCCTTGCAGCCGGGGTGTTGGGGTCGGCCTTGCCGGCCGGGCTCTTTTTCCCAACCGCGCCGTAGGCTTTTTCGTAATCTGCCTTGGCCTGGTCGGCGGCGGTGTAGGCATCGATGGCCACGCCGCGCTCCGTGCCGAACAACTCGCCGACCGGTACCGGCTTGCCGAGGCGGCGCGCCTCGGCGACGAGCTCTGCCGCCTTTGCCGAAGCGGCATCCGTCGTGGCCGCGGATATCCGCGCGGGCGCAGACCAGTTTGCCTTGGCCCTTTTCGCCCGGATGGCAACGTCCCTCTTCATCGATTCCGACAGGCGCATAACCGCGTCACGAACGCTCATCAGCCGGCCGACTTGTCGCCCGGTGTCCGAGGTTCTGGGGGCTCCTGCCTGCCATGGCGCCACAATGCGGGTGCACCGACCGGCTGTCCTTCCGGTGAGCTCCAGCGTGCCGCCTCCTTCTATCGGCGGCCAGTCGAACCCCGCGTTCAGTTCCCAAGGCCTCAACCCGCCCAGCGCCCGGAACAGGCTGGCCACGCCTTCGCGCGAAAACGTTGTTTCCGATCGGACAAGATCCTCGCCGGCCGGGTTCAACACGACAAGCGTCGCCCGCCTGTCACCGTCAATGACCAGCGTCATGGACTCGGCCGGGGTAGTCAGGCAGAACGAGCACGTCATGCCCCGCCAACTGACGGGCCAGTCCTCCTTCCGCAGGGCCATTTTGGCGAGGGTGTCCCTGGCCCGACCGGCCCGTTCGAGGTTGGCGTCCTTCGCCGCCGCTGTCAAAGCCTCCACCGCCGGCAGGCCGATCTTCACGAGGGCCTGCTGGGCACTGTTTCGTTCCGCCACCTTGGGGTCGCCAAGCTGCTCGATGAGCCGCTGGATCCCGGGCGCGTCCGCCGCCGGCTGCGTGCTTGGTCCCGAGCCCGTCGGGGGGGCGAGAGCAGTAGCAGCCCCATCACCAGCCCATGCTGCCGTAAGCCCAAGAAGAAGCCCCAATCCGATCACCAGGTATCCGCGCACAATACGACTCCCGTGTTTGACCTATACCTTAGACTGTTTGACCTATACCTTGGACGTCGCCCGCCCGCCATGGTTCCAATATCTTTCGCCCCGCTCGTCAAAAAAAGAACGCAAACTCCAAGCGCGGCATCTCCCGAGCGCGGACGTCCCGCTCGCGGCCATGGCGGCAATTTGGCTATTTCGAGATCCCCCTTTTCGCCGAAACATCACGAACAGTAGCTAACTACTTGGCACTACTGCAGATAAAATAGTTCTGACCCGTTTTCCGTTACCTCATCGGCCTCAAGGAACTGACTTCCGAAATGCCGCAGTTCGCCTCCAACAAGCCTTAAAGTTGTGCAACGGGGTGGCGGAAAGGTTC
>JAUWQU010000594.1 GCA_030610965.1 Phycisphaerae bacterium | reverse complement strand
TCATGACGATGTCCGGGTCCTGCCGCAGCAGGCTGCGAAGGGCGGAGGCGAACGTGAAGCCCGCCTTGACATTTACCTGGAACTGGTTGACCCACGCCAGGTTGAACTCGACCGGGTCCTCGACGGTGCATATGTTCACGTCGTCGGAGTTGATCTCCCGCAGCGAGCCGTAAAGGGTGGTGCTCTTGCCGCTTCCGGTCGGGCCGGTCACCAGGGCTATGCCGTTGGGCAACTGGACGACCTTCCGCCAACGTTTGAGCATATCGTAGTCGAAGCCGAGCTTCTCGAGGTTCACCAGCACGTTGCGGTTGTCGATCACTCGGATGACGATCTTCTCGCCGAACTGCCCGGCCAGCGTCGAGACGCGAAGGTCGATGGGCCGGTTGTCCATCATCACGTGGATGCCGCCGTCCTGAGGCAGGCGCCGCTCGGCGATGTCGAGATTGGCCATGATCTTGATGCGGCTGGAGATGCTCGGCAGCATCTTGAACGGCGGGCGGAGCTTCTCGTAGAGCCGCCCGTCGATGCGGTAACGCACGCGAAGCGAGTTTTCGTCCGGCTCGATGTGAATGTCCGACGCGCCCTCTCGCACCGCGTTGTAGATCAGATAGTTGACCAGCTTGATGACCGGGGATCCCTCTGCCGCCAGTTCCAGGTCCGCGATATCATCCATCTGGGCCTCGACGATGGACAGCTCTGACGAGTCGAAGTCGTCGATGATGTCGTCGATGACGAAGACGTTAGCGGCCGGCATGTGCGTGTCAAGCGTGGCCTTGATGTCCTTCGCGGCCGAGCAGACGACCATGACCTCGCAGTTGGTCAGTCGCCCGATTTCCTCGAGCAGGAAGACGTTGGCCGGCTCGTTGACAGCCAGAGACAGGCGGTTCCGCACGCGAAACAGCGGCAGGACGTTGTGTCGTTCGAGGAATTCCCTCGGCAGGACTTCCATGATCTTCGGGTCGGCCAGGCGTGGCGAGACCCGCGCGAACGGCACGCCGTAGGCGCTGGCCAGCGCCTTCATCACGTCCTCTTCCTGGCAGAGGTCGAGCTTGCGGAGCACCTCGCCCAAAAGCAGCGCGTTGCCCGTTTCCTTCTGGTAGGACAGGGCCTGGTCGACCTGTTCGGTCGTCAGCACGCCCTGTTCGATCAGCAATTGACCGAGTTGAAGTTTTTGTCCCGCGTTTGTAATCATGTACTCCCTCCGTCCCGGCTGGTCATGTGGAGATGCTCTTGACGGCATCGTGGGCTTCTTTGTAGACCTCGAACGTCGATCGCAACCGGGTGAAATCGAGGATCTGCGTCACATTTTCGTCCGGGCGAACCAGCTTGACCTGGCCGAAACGTTCGGCCAGGCGATCCTGGAGGTCCAGCAGGTACTCCAGCCCGACCGAGTCTATGAAGGGCACTTCCTCCAGGTTGAAGACGATGTCCACGACCTCGTCGGATTCCAACTGGTGGTCGACCGCCTTGCGAATCGCGCCGAGGACGTCCTCGCCGAACTCGCCCTTGAGAATCAGAATGACCGCGTGTCCGTAGCTTTCGGTGGTTATGTTCATACTGCCTCCTCCTGTGCGATGCGGATGGGGAAGACCGTCTTGGCGGGCTGGCAAAGCTCCTTAAGCAGTGCATCGAGGTCCCACGAGAGCAAGTGCTCGACGACCTTGGGGTCGAACTGGGTGCCCGCGCACTTCCGCACCTCGCTGACCACCGCCTCCAGCGGAAGGGCCTTGCGGTAGGTGCGGTCGCTGCTCATGGCGTCGAAGCAGTCGGCCAGGCCGATGATCCGCGCGTCCTGCGGCACCTCGTCGCCGGAGAGCCCCTGCGGGTAGCCGCGCCCGTCCAGCCGCTCGTGGTGGCAGAGTATGCCTGCGATGACGTCGTCCAACTGGCGTATCCCGCCGAGAATTTTCGCCCCGAGGCCCGGGTGCTTCTTTACCGCCTCGTATTCCTCTGCCGTAAGCCGCCCCGGCTTGCGCAGCACGCTCTCCGGCACGCCGATCTTGCCGATGTCGTGCATCAGACCGGCCAGGTAAATCTGCTGGACCCGCTGGGCGGGAAGGCCCATGCTCTCGGCCAGCCGCTTGGAGATTATCGCCACGCGGTTGGAATGGCCGCACGTGTACGGGTCCTTGGCGTCAATGGTCGCCGTCAGGGCGTGCAAGACGCCCATCAGCAGGTCCTGAAGGTCCGCGTACAGCATGTTGTTGGTCAGAAACACCGTGGACTGGTTGCCGATGGAATTCATCAGCTTGGTGTCCACGCTGTTGAAGTCCCCGGATTCCTTGTTGAAAGCCAGCAGCATGCCCAGCGAATGCTCCGCCATCAGCGGCACGGCCACGAGGTTGCGAATCTCCTTGCCCAGGTCCGGATACGCAGTCCACTTGAACTGGTTCTCCACCACCACGCGGTTGTTCCGGGCCAGCATGGGCGTGATCTGCGTGGCCGCCAGGAGCATGACCTGCTCGGTCGTCAGGCCCAGATCGCCCGCTATCACGACAGTGTCTTCATGCACGGCCGGAGGATGGGCGTGCAGGACCACCGCGGCGGCCGAGAGGTTCATCACCTCGCGCACTTCCTCGCAGACGGCCAACAGGAAGGCCTCGGGCGACTGCGTCACCCGCATGGAACCGCTGATGGAATACAGCAGGCTGAGTTCTTCATATGTGGTGGACAGGTTTGTCGAGAGCGTCGCCAACTCGTTGTTGGCCACGTGGAGGGCCTGCTCGTTCTCGACGACCAACTCCAGCCAGGGCAGAAGCTCATCGCATTCCTTCTGGTCGCGGCAGCACACCTTCCGCACCATCGCCGAGACCGTCTGGCGATCCAGGTGCAGTTCGTCACATCGGCGCGCGACGAATTCGTCATCCAGCCACAGCTTGCTCGGCCAGCATGATGTAACCGTGCCGACTATGCGGCGGCGTTTTCGGATCGGCACGGCTACGACCGCGCATCCGCCGGACAGACAGGTGGCGACGGGCGCTGCGTCCTTGGAGACCTTCGCGGCGATTTCCCTCACGCGTTCCATGCAGCCTCCGCCGACCTCGGAGACGGTCCGGCAGAACTCGCAGTTGGACTCAAACTCGCCGACCCGCATGCCCTCGGGGCTCCAGACGCTCATCTCCAGGCCCAGGTCGCGGGCGCGCTCGCCGAGGCGATGGAACATCGGCTCCATCTCGGCGAGGATCTGACAGGTGCTTGTCTGCGTGAGGTTCATGCCTGCTCCGCGCCCGCCGGCTCGCCCGCCGGGGCCAACAGCTCGTTAACCTTCTGAAGCACTTCCCGCGGAGAGAAAGGCTTTGCCAGCACGGCCGATATCTTGGCGGCCTTCATCTCCTCGGGCTCGATATCGAATCCGCGGGCCGTCAGCATCATCGCGGGTATGTCTCGCGTGGCATCCTGCCGGCGAAGCTGCGTACACAGCTCGAGTCCGGTCATGAACGGCATCTGGAAATCCGTGATGAGCAGGTCCGGCCTCTCGGAAGTACACAACTCCAGGG
>JAUWQU010000550.1 GCA_030610965.1 Phycisphaerae bacterium | reverse complement strand
CGGGCGGACAGGTAGTAAATCTCGCTGGGCTTGGCGCCCGATTCGAGCAGGCTCTTGGCGAAACTCAGCGAGGCCTGTTCCTGTCCGATCCGAATGTAATGGATCAGATTCTCCCACAGATCCGACAGTTTCTTCTCTTGCCCGGCCGGGGCGGCGGCCGTCGTGCTTGCCTCGGCCGGCGCATCCTGAGCTTGGGCCATCGGAGCAACCACCCACAACACCGCCAAGACTACCGACGTCGCCGTGAGAAGCTGTTTCTTGTGCGCTACCATGACGTCTCCCACATTCCTTGGACCAGAAAGGTTCACTAGCAGCCCGGCCACTGCCGATCCACATCAGCACCTCTTGGGCTTACATACTCACGATTGTCGGCGGCGGCAAGGCATCTTATGCCGTTGCCGACAGCCATGTCGGTGCGATTATAAAAACCGCCGGGATAGTGTCAACAAAATTGGAAAATACGGCCAGGCCTCCGGCGCCACTCGGCCTTGGCCTCGAATGCCCGAAACGCCTCAAAGGTAAGCCGCCCGCGGCCCCGCCGGCCGCGATGGGCCGCCTGCCTGGCGGCTAAGCCTCCTCATCCGCCTCGGCCTGGGCGGGGAATTCAGGCGGCAGGCCGGCCAAAACGGCCACGATATCGAAGACAACGTCGCACATACGCTGGACCGCATCGGGCACGCGGGCGGCCACGTGCGGCGTGAGGATAACGTTGTCCAACCCGAACAACGGGTAGTCGGCCGGCGGCGGCTCGGGGTCGTGGCAGTCAATAACCGCCGCCGAGAGCCGCCCGCTCCGCAAGGCCTCGCCGAGGTCGGCGTAATTCACGCACTGGCCGCGGGCGGCGTTGATGAACTGCGCCCCAGGCTTGAACTGCGACAGCGCCGATGAGTCGATCATCCCGCGAGTCAGCGGCGTTATCGGCACGTGAATCGTCACAATGTCGCTGGCCGCGTAGAGCGTGGCCTTGTCCACCGCCTCGGCGGGAAAATCCACGCGGATGTCCAGAATGTCGTTGTAGAGCACCCGCATGCCCAGGGCCGCCGCCGCCCTGGAGACCCGGCTGCCGATCCGCCCACAGCCGACGATTCCAAGCGTCAGGCCGGACAAAAACCGCCCGAACACGTGCTTGCGGGCCTTGTGGAACTGCTCCGGCGCCAGGTAGCCGGCCATCGGCCAGAAACGCCGGTTCATCTCGATGATCATCCGCATCGTGTAGTCCACCACGGCCAGCGTATTGGCCTCGGGGGTGTGGACCACCTCCACGCCACGCCTGCGGCAAGCGGGCACGTCGATGTTCTCCAGCGCCACCCCGGCACGGCCCACCACTTTCAGCCGCGGCGCCGCGGCCAGAAGGGCCTCGTTGACCTGCGTGTACGTCCGGACCACCAGCGCGTCGGCATCGGCGACAGCGCCCATGGCCGTCTCGGCCGTCGCGGTTCGCACCTCGCCGTGGGCGCGCAAATAATCCAGGCTGGATTCGTTGAGTGGTTCGCTGACTACGATGACGGGCAGCTTTCGGTCGCTCATTCGCAAGATTCCCGGCCGCGCGGGCGACTGCGCCCAGCGGGCAAGACTTCCAACATCTCAAGACGTCAATCGGGGATCTTACGGTCGTTGGGGCGCCCGTTCAAGCGGGCACGGACCTTCGTCCAGAAATTCACCGCGCCCAGCCGCTCGCAGAGCCGGCGGAGGTGCTCGTCGTTGGGCGAGATTGTCAGTGCCTTGGCCGCGTAACGCCTCGCCCGCTGGACCTGCCCCTTCTGGAGGTGTGCAAGGGCCAGGTTGTAAAGGGCCAGAGTGTACTCGGGCTTGAGCTTCAGGGCCTTGCGGCAGTGGCGGATGCCCTCGTCAATCCGGTGCATCCGGAAAAAGCTCACCGCCAGGTTGTGCTGGGCGTACGCATCCTCGGGGGCCAGGTCCACCAGCCGGCGCAAAACGCCGTTGGCGTGGCGGGCCAGATGGGCCTCCAGCAGCAACTGGCCCAGTTCCTGGAGCATTATGGGATCGTCGCCGCTACGACGCATCTCAAGCACCAAATGCTTGGCCGCCTGCTGAACGCGCCCGCGCCGAATCATCGCCTCGGCCAGCTTGGCGTGGATGCCCGGGTAATCCCGCTCGGCCCTGAGGACGTGCCGGAAGTGCCGCTCGGCGATGGCCGGACGGTTGCGGCGAAGCGCCAGTTCGCCCAGGCAGTAGTTGGCGGCCGGGTGGTCGGACTCCAACTCCAGCGCCTTGCGGCAGCACTGCTCGGCCCGGTCGTACTTTTCCAGCTCGCTGAGAAGCTCGCCGTAGTCCACCCACAGGTCGGGGTCGCTCGAGCCAATGTCCAACTCTGCCTCGAAGTGCTCGGCCGCGCCGGCCAGGTCGCCCTCGGCCCAGCGGGCTTCGGCGATCCGGGCGTGGGCATACGGGTGGCACGGGTCGAGCGCAAGCGTGCGAGTCCAGCAGTAGATGGCCCGGCGGTAGTCGGCCCGGGCGTACAGGCTGTTGCCGATGTTGTAGAAGCACAGCGGGCAGTCGGGCTTGATCTCCTGGGCGACGTAGAACATCACCTCCGCCTTGTCGTGCTGGCCGAGCTCGGAGTAGGTGACGATCCGGTTGCAGTAGGCCGGCTCGTACGACGGGTCCTGCCGACTGATTTCCTCGAAGCTGCCCAGGGCCTGCGAATAATGGCCCAGCCGGGTGAGGTTCACGCCGAGGCAGTTGAGCGTCTCGATGTCGTTGGGCGACAGCGCCAGCGACGCGCGGTACGCCTTGCACGCCTGGGTGTAGTCCTCGCGCGCCTCGAACGTAAGGGCGAGGTTGAAGTGCCACGCCGCGTTGTACGGATTGATGCCGATGGCCGCCTGCAACTCAGCCGCGGCCTCGGCCCAGCGACCCTTTTCGTACAGGTCGTGCGCACGTTCTACGCGAGTCTCCGCGTCAATCCATTCGTTCATGGGCTCGCTGTCATATCGTGGCACGCTGCATCTCCGCATGCGATCCGCTGGCCGACACGGTCACAACGCGGAGCTTCCCGGCCCGCGCCGCCCGAATGCCGATGAGACTATTCTACCGAAGACCACCCGTTTCGACAAGACCGAAAAGAACCCTAACTCCCCAAGGGCCGCATCTTGGGCCATCCTCGCCCCCCCCCGGCCCGGCCGCTCGCTGATGAATCCTGCCTGCCCGCGACCTTGCCGGCCGCATGCGGACCCAGACCTTGGCGACCCTCCACCCCGACGCCGATACGACGGTTCCGGCCCTGTCCGCACAACTCGCCTGGGCATGCGCGCCCCTGGTGCTCAAGGCCGACAACGGCCAGGCTACAGGCTTCAGGCAACAAGAGAAGAGGCTTCAGGCTACAGGCTACAAGAGAAGAGGCTACAGGCTACAGGCTACAGGCTACAGGCTTCAGGCTTCAGGCTTCAGGAGAAGAAACAGTGGCCGGCAGTCGCGAAGCTCCCGCCGTTTTTGCTGCGCCTGAAGCCTGAAGTCTGAAGCCTCTGTCTCATGCATCGGCCGCGCAAAACGCAAGCCGCCAGGAAGGAAGGTCGCTCACCACCCGATTGGGGCGTTACTTTGCTCTTGTCGTCTGCCTGCAAACACAGATATAATGATTCGGCCGAAGCGGGAATGGGGTTCCTGACGGTGGGTGCATTTAGCTGCGGGAGCGTTGGAAGGCTTCAAATGAATCTACTGCTGTCAGTCGTATCCATTGCCGCGGGCCTGGTACTGCTTATCGTCGGCGCTGAGGTGATGGTTCGTGGGGC
>JAUWQU010000366.1 GCA_030610965.1 Phycisphaerae bacterium | reverse complement strand
CGCTTGTGGTGTTCTCGGGCGTGGCGACACTAGCAGGGAGGATTAGCCGTCCGACGGCGCGGGCGGCGATTAGGATGTTCTGAGTCGCGGCAGAACAGTCCTGGGGCCAGTACTGCCCGCCCATGGCCGCGTCGCCGCCGTCGGAGCAGACCACGATCGCCATCGGCGCCTGCCGCAGCATGGGCGAGTAGGCCTGGATGTCGGATATGTTGTCGAGCGTTTCGCGGTCGACGATGACGACGAAGTGCCACGGCCTCTGGTTGCAGGCCGTCGGCGAGGCCATGCCGGCCTTGAGCAACTGCTCGATTGACTCGTCCGATACGGTTTCGTCCGTGTAGGACCGGCAGCTTCGTCGGGAGAGAATGGCTTCCATTGCGTCCATGTCGTGCAGCTCCCGCATGAGTGGTGCGTCAACCCGAACTCAAGCACTTCAAACGCCTGTGGTACGTAGAATATACGCAAATTCCAAACCGTAAGCACCAGATTTCAAACGAGCGCCGAGGGATCGCTCACCCAGGGATTGCTATCCTTGGGCTTCTGCCGCACCGAGGAAATCTTTCGTTTGGAACTTGATGCTTGGGATTTGGCCCTTGTTTGAGTTTTGATGCTTGTCATTTGGAATTTGTTTTCAGGCACTTCCACGGCGGCGTCGACGGCAGGAGGCCCAGGAACTCCTCGACGAGCTTGTCCTCGTATGTGCCGCGGTAGGTTCCGGCGAGGAACCTGTCGGCGGCTTCGTCATGGAATTGCCGCCACGACTCGGCCTCGTCGCCGGGGTTGATCGGGAAGAAGCTGGCGCCATTGGCCCTGGCGGCCTTCATGTCGCCTGGGGCGTCGCCGACCATGAGTATTCTCTCCGGCTGGTACTTTCCGCCGGCGGCGTACTGAAGGTGCTCGGTCTTCGAGCCCATCTCCTGCCCGCAGATCATGGCCACCAGGCCGTCGATCCCGTGCTCCTGCCACTCGCGAGTCAGTGTCTGGCCGGGCGTGGCCGAGACCACTATCACGTCGGCCAGCGGGCGGAGCTTGTCGATGCTCTCGCGGACGTGCGGATAAGGCGGCACGCCGTGGGCGATTTTCGCGACGGTCGCGTTGACGGCCCGGGACCACTGAAGCGCCCCGAGCAGGTCAGGCGCGCCCGTCGCACTCGCCTTCGCCTCCAAGGTCGGGTTGCCGAGCTGCGTCTCCTCGGCGATCCATTTGCGGAGGGCGTCGATGGGCGGGATCTTGTAGCCGCGTTCGAGGCACTCGGGCCGCTCGGCCAGAAGGTCGAAGACCATCACAAGCGCCGGGAACCGGTTGATGCCTCGCCACCGGCTGTAGAGGTTAACCCACTCGGCCGTCTGGCGGGCGAACCGCGAGACGGCCTGCAGGTTGTACGAATTGACAATGTTGGGGATGAAGCATTCCTTCTGCTTGATCTCCATCGTGTCGAACGCGCAGCCGTCGCTGTCGATGCCGACGAAGAAATCCCGCGTCTTTTGGAACGCCGTGAGCTTGGCGATGCTTTCCGCACTTGCCATTACCGGTAGCCTCTCCAGGAATCACCCATCTTGTTGTACCCAAACCGGACGGGGCATAGTAAAACACCCATCGCGACCGCAAACAAGGGTTTCATCGACCGCGGGAGGTTATCGAAGGGCCTCCCCGGCCGGGGCCTGCGAAAGGAGCTTCGCGAGCCATGGCTCAGTCAAAGGGAAAAATACTGGTTACGCCCCGGTCTCTGTCTGCCAAGGGGCATCCGGCGCTGGAGGCGCTGACGGAGGCGGGCTATGAGATCGTCTACGCCGCTCCGGGCCGACAGCCGAGCGAACAGGAGCTGCTGGCGGTGCTGCCGGCTTGCGTCGGTTTCCTGGCAGGCGTCGAGTGCATCTCGGCGGCTGTGCTGAAGGCGGCTACCAAGCTCAAGGTCATCAGCCGCAACGGCACGGGCATCGAGAACATCGACCCGCAGGCCGCGGCGGAGATGGGCATCCGCATCTGCCGGGCCGTGGGGGCAAACGCCCGCGGCGTGGCCGAACTTGCTATGGGGCTCATCCTGTCTGTCGTGCGGTCGGTCCCGTTCAGTGACGCGGCCCTGAAGGGCCAGTCATGGCAGCGGCGAAAGGGCATCGAGCTTGACGGCCGGCGCCTGGGCCTTATCGGCTGCGGGCGGATCGGCAAGCTGCTGTGCGGCTTTGCGCTGGGGTTCGGCATGAAGGTGCTTGCATGCGATCTTTATCCTGACGTGGCCTTTGCCCCTTCGCCGGATTTCGCTTACTGCGAGCTGGATCGCATGCTGGGCGAGGCGGACGTGATATCGCTCCACTGTCCGCCATCGCGGGACGGCAAGCCGGTGATCGACGCCTCGGCCATTGCTGCAATGACCAAGGGCGTGTACATCGTCAACACCGCCCGCGGCTCGCTGGTGGACACCGACGCGATGCTGGCAGCCCTGGAGTCCGGCCAGGTTTCCGGCCTGGCCGTGGACGCCTTCGAGGCCGAGCCGCCCACGGACTGGCGCCTTGCGACGCACTCGCGCGTAATCGCCACCCCGCACATCGGCGGATTCACCGAAGAGAGCGTCGCCCGCGCCTCGAGCGTGGCGGTCGAAAACCTGCTGGCTTCGCTGGGCGACGGCTAGATCGTGTAGACGTTGAACCCGCCGTCGACGGGGACGACCACGCCGGTGACGAACTTCGATGCGTCGCTGATGAGCCAGATCAGCGTGCCGATGAGTTCGTCCGGCGCGCCGAAGCGGCCCATGGGCGTGCCGTCGATGATCTGCTGCCCGCGGTCCGTCAGATCGCCGGTCTTCTCGTCGGTCAGCAGGAAGCGGTTCTGGTCGGTCAGGAAGAAGCCCGGCGCGATGGCGTTTACGCGGATGCTCTTGGAGTGGTTAAGGGCCATGTACGTGGCCAGCCATTCGGTGAAGTTGCTGATTGCCGCCTTTGCGGCCGAGTAGCCCACCACGCGGGTAAGCGGGTGGAAGGCGCACATCGACGAGATGTTGATGATGATGCCTTCGCCCGCCTCGGCCATGGCCTTTCCGAAGACCTGGCAGGGCAGCATCGTTCCGATGCAGTTGAGTTCGAAGACCCATTTCATCGCGTCGGCGGGCAGGTCGAAGAACGTCGCGGGCGGCACGCAGGTGGCCTCTTTTTTGTTGCCGCCGGCGCCGTTGATCAGGACGTCCACGCGGTCGAGGCTTTCGGTTACCCGGTTGAAGGCCGCTTCGACGGACTCCTTATCGAGCACGTTGACCTCGATGGCGACGGCGAATCCGCCGTCGTTGCCGATTTCCTTGCAGAGTTGCTCGGCGCGGGCCATGTCGAGGTCCAGCACGGCCACCTTAGCGCCGCGGGCGGCCAGGGCCTTGCACATGGACTGGCCCAGGATCCCGGCCCCGCCGGTTATGGCCACGCACTTGCCTTCAACGTTGAAAAGATTGTCGTTCACTGTCGCTGCCTTTCTCCTGGGCTCCCGTGGGGCATTCGCTGCTTGTTCTTGGGCTTGTCGGACCTTTTGCGTTGTGCCGGACCGGGGCAGGTACGTCACCTGCGCGCTGAAGCGAACAGGCCGGGCTACTTCCTCGCTCCAGGCGGCATTGTATTGCTTCCGGGCGGCGGCACGCAAGGGTATATGCCGACTGGGACGCTCTTACGAACGCTTGAACGGTGCTAGGTGCCGGCCGAGGTGGGTGGCGAGGTGAGCGTAGTGGGATTCCTCGTCGGAGCCCAGGGCGGCGTAGAGTCGGTCGCGGAATCGCGTGCCGCCATCGGCGGTCAGGACCGAGCCGAACGTGCAGTGCAACGCCTGGCGCGTGTGGAAGTCGTCGATCCGCCCGGCCAACTCGTCGTCGGACAGGTTCGCCGCGGGGGGAACCTTCGACATGTCGGCCGAGACGTGATAGGTCTTCTTGTCCTGCTCGTAGTGCTCGCGGGCGAAGTCGTATATCTCGCGGAACAGGCCCGGGTCGATACTCGCGACGGTTCGCACGGCTTCGAGGTAGCTCGTCCCGGCCGTCTTGAGATGCACCAGCCCGCAGGCCAATTCGGCGATTACCGGGTAGATGCTGAACTTGTCGCTGCCGGAGTGGATCGACATCTTGTAGGGGCCCAGCGTCCGCATGACGGCGATGTGCTCGGCGAAGCTCGCGGCGAAGGCGTCGACGTCGCCGATGTAGTCCACGCCTTTCTCGAACCTGCCGATGAACCGCGGCGCCATCGCGACCCACTTGACGCCCAGGCGTTTGAGTTCGCCGGCGAAGAAGTAATGCTCGGCCGGTGTGGTGGGGCTGTCGGTCTCGTCGACGGAGACCTCCAGTTCGAACGGCCCCGTGGCAGCCTGCTGTAAGTGGCGGTACATCTTTACGGTATGCGCCACGGCCCGGCCATACTTTGCGGCGGCGCGAGCGAAGGCCGATTCGTCCATCGACACGGCGTCCCCGCCATCCAGAGCGAACGTCTTGCCGGCATACGCGGCCCTCATGTCGGCGGGTGATGTTGCGAGCGTTTCGTAATCGAGGGCCGCGAGTTTCTCGGCCAGGTCGCCCGCGGGCATGGTGTCGGCCGCGTTGTCGACGTGCGCGCCAGGGTCGATAGTGAACTGCGTGAACCCGGCCTCGACCGTGGCTGTGATGTCCTCGGGCTTCTGGAGGTGGTCGGCGTCGGAGCCGAAGCCGTCTGTGAAACCTTCCTGGATCGCGCCGTAGGTGGCGCAGTCCATGACCTGCTCGGGCGCCCGGGCGGTGCGGGTCATCTCGCGGATGGACTGCTGCGCGAGAACCGGCGCTATGCCCGTGCCGCGGACGGCGCGGATGTGGCCGGGGGTCGCCAGGCCAAGCCTGTCGCCGAGTCCGACGCTGGTTGCCAGGTGGAGGCATTTGGGGCCGGACCATGGCAGGAGCTTCCGCAGGGCGACGGCGGTTTCGGGGTCGCATGGGCCGACGCAGACGCATTTGCCGTCGAGCTCGCCGACTTTCGTGACGTCAGGCAGGCAGCCGCCAGCGTCGCAGGCGGCGCAGCCGACGAGTTTCTCCGCG
>JAUWQU010000546.1 GCA_030610965.1 Phycisphaerae bacterium | reverse complement strand
GGCGGAGACAGCCAAGTCCCTGACGCTAGCGCAGTGGAAGCGCCTCGTCGGCTCCCTGGCTCGGGATCTTTCGGAAGAGGCCAAGGCCCAGTGGTCATCCCGCATTGGCCAGGCCTATGCCGGCAGCGGCGAAACCGCCATTTCGCTGTCGGCAGCGGATACTGAGCTGCTTGCCCGGACCTTGAACGAACTGGGCGCCAAGGATATGGCGCTCGATCTGGTCGCCCGGCTTGCCCAGGATGCAAACGTCGGAAAGTCCATGTCGGTGGATGAGTTGATTTGGACTATGAATAGTCTCCAGGGCAGTACCCCGGCGATCATCGCCGCCAGGCAGAGCATCGCCGACCAATTGGCCGCCAGGTTCCTGGCCGATCCCGACACCATCAGGAGCGTACCTTGTATACGGTGGAGAAACTTTGCTAACGGGCTTGCCGCGGTCCTGACGCCCGAGCAGCGCAGCCAGTGGGTCGGCAAGATTCGCGCGGCCTACACTCAGGACGCGGCAGGTCTGGCTCTGCTCGAAACCGATTCGAACCTCAGGCCTATTGTTGAGGCTCTCGGGGCTCTTGGAGACGAACAGCCCGATACTGTGGCAGCCGCATTCACATTGGGCTCGACAGCCTGGCAATCATGGGAGCCGGGCAGACTGATCGATCTCACCGGAAGACTGGCGGGGCTCGCCAGCGCCGGCGCTGAGGCCCGTCAGGCAATTGTGGCCGCCGTTGCGGACAAGTACGTGCCGGCCGAGTCGGTCAAGTCCCTGACCCTGGGGCAATGGAGAAGTCTTACCAAACTCGTTGGTTCCGATCTGTCCGCGGAAGCCAAGGCCCAGTGGGCGGCCAACATTGCCCAGGCCTATGCCGGCGCCGGCGAAACAGCCGTATCGCTTTCAGTCGAGGATACCGAGCAACTCACCTCTATCCTCAACCAACTGGACGCCAAGGACCTGGCGACAGGCCTTGTCGCCCGACTTGCCCAGGATGCAAACGTCGGGGAGTCCATGTCGGTGGCCGAGTTGCTTTGGACTGTGAATAGTCTCAAGGGCAGTACCCCGGCGATCATCGCCGCCAGGCAGAGCATCGCCGACCAATTGG
This sequence comes from Phycisphaerae bacterium, assembly GCA_030610965.1. Classification (GTDB taxonomy): domain Bacteria; phylum Planctomycetota; class Phycisphaerae; order SM23-33; family SM23-33; genus JAUWQU01. Next base: position 2,687 of record JAUWQU010000546.1, on the reverse strand, counting down.
CCACGAGGTTCCTGGCGGATCCCGACACCACCAGGAGCGTCTCTTGCGGCCAATGGTGGAAGTTTGCTCACGGGCTTGCCGCAACCCTTACGCCCGAGCAGCGGGGCCAGTGGGTCGGCAAGATTCGCGCGGCCTACACTCAGGATGCGGCGGGCCTGACCCTCCTGAAGACGGTCGTGGAACTTGGAAATCTGATTGCCGCCCTCGGCACGCTCGGGGACCTGCAGGCTGACAACGTGGCCGCCGCCTTCATGCAGGGCGCGACCGCATGGCAATCCTGGCCTCCAGCGGATGTGGTCGCTCTTGCGACAAGAATCGGAAGACTCGGCGAATCGGGCGCTACCGCCCGCCAGGGCCTCATTGCCCTGGCGACATCCAAGTACCTGTCGGCAGAGACCGCCAAATCCCTGACCTTGGCACAGTGGAAAAGTCTCGCCGGTGCCCTTGGTCCAGACTTGTCACAAGAAGCCAGGGGGCAATGGGCATCAACCATAATACAGGCCTTTGCGGGCAGCAACGAATCCGCCGGAACCCTCGCGACCAGGGATGTGCAAGAGCTTGTCGTAGCCCTCGTCAGCCTGGCTGCCAGGAATCTGGCGGTGGATACGGCCGCGGGGCTGGTCAACGAGTCTACTGCTTGGCATAGCTGGGATCTGGACTCGCAGATTTGGCTGACAGGCGTGCTGGCCGCGCCGGACAGCCGGGAGTCCACCAAGCCCGCCCGCCTGCGTATTCTGGAGCGGATTACCGCCGTATGCATGCCCACGGCCGAAGAGGCCAAGAAGGTGTCCCCGCGTCAATGGGGCAGTCTTGTCATGGGCCTGTACGACGTAATGCCCGATGAAACCACCACCCTCTGGGCCCAGCGCCTGCGAGGCATGTTCGACAGCGCCACGCTCACCAGCTTGGGCACGGACCTCCAGCAGCGACGGGCGCTGCTGCCGATAATCGCCATTCTGGATGAGAAGATGAAGACGGGCCTGGCCCTGTCCTGGCTGAAGGACCAGACGCTCTGGCAGGGAGCGCCAATCAACGCCCTGGCCGCCCTGGCCGTGTCAGCATACCGAGACAACCGCGAAGAGGCCCTTCCGGTCATCGAGGAACTGCGCAAGTACTGTGTGGCCCGCCACGCCACGCAACCTCTCACCTTGGCCGAGTGCCTGGCGCTCAGGGGCATGTATCTGCGAGTTGGCCAACTGTCAAAGGCCCAGCAATGGGTCTTGGTGGGCTGCGATGTCACCATCGGCACAGCCGCCCTGAGGGCGGCCGCCGACCAGTCAACCGTTGTGACGCTCAGCCTTGCGCTAGTCGACACAGCCATGGTCGGCCCCACAAAGGACACTACGAAGTTGGCGGCAACGGTCGCCGCGGTGGCCTCCAAGGGCGAGTTGGATTTTCGCCTGGGCTGGCAGCCGAAGTGCATCGGCGAAGCATTGGGTACGCCGGCCACGCGGCAGATGGTCCGCGACGCCTTGCTGGATGCGGCGGGCAACCCGCGCCTAGGCGCGGCGAAGGTCCTGGCCTGTGCCTACAGGATGTATGGTGAGCTCAAGGCCTGGCGGGACTACGTCAGCCAGCAAGTGGCCGCCGCCCCCGACGGGCAGGACCGCAAGGCGCTCTGGCTGATGGTAAAGGGCTACACCAACTCAGTCATTCCCGGTTCGCAAAACCTGCTGCGCGTCGAGTCCGGCGCGACGGCGGCTCTCAGCCAGGCCGCTACCGACGCCGTACGCATTCTGGCAATTCGTGAACTGGCGGACGTATACGAGCAGATCAATCACCCTGGCGTCGCCGTAAAGATCATCGAGAGCCTGAAGGGCCAGTTTGCTGGCGACAGCCTGGCTGTGATCGAGTCGATGCAGGAAGACCTGCGCGAGAAGGCGGTAGCTCGGCTGGTGCAGGTGGAGCGAGCAAAGGTGGTTGCCGAGGCAGCGAAGAAGAAAGCCAGGCTTGCCTACTACGAGAAGTGCCTGGCCAAGGCAACGGCCAGGGGCGATTCCGCGCAGGCGGCCAGGCTTCAAGCCGCCATCCAGGAATTGAAGGAACAGTAGGGCGAGCAATCGAACCAGTAGGTACTGATATCAGAACCGATTTGACATCTACATCGCGTAATTCACGTTGACGAAGGAGATGCACAATGCGTAATAACAGCCATTGGCGAATATATGGGGTAGCGGCCATTTGCTTGGCGATAGCGGCCGGCTTGTGCGGCGTTCTGGAAGACGAGGCGATGGGATGTCCATCTTGCAGCAATAGCGGCGACGCGTGTGGCCCATGTTCGAGAATCTCAGAGATCCTTTACGGCAGTAGTAATGTAAACAATGCGAGCGATACCGCTGGGGAAGGTTCGACTGGCGCAATATGGGCAAGCTTTAAACAGGTGGATCCTCTTACCGTCCTGGCTCAGGTTCCCCAGGGCAATAAGGATCCCAACAACAGAACCGATGTTGCGTTTGCCGAGTATTGCTTCCGAAGACTGGATACTGGCGTACCCACGTTCACTGCCGACAACCCCAAGGTAGGGGCAACGGTAAAGCTTGCCAGCGGCAAGGCCGAAATGTACGACACGGACGGCAAGCTCGCAATGAAAGAAATAGAAGACGGCGGTGTCAAGGTGTACTCGTCTGACGGGACCTTGGCGTCGTTATTCGAGGGCTCCTATCCCGCCTATACGCAGACCGATTACG
>JAUWQU010000353.1 GCA_030610965.1 Phycisphaerae bacterium | reverse complement strand
CTTTCGCCAGTCCTGGCCGTCACACGCGGATACTTGCCGCCGTCGGGGCCTTCGCGGATCGCGACGCCGCTGATGGTGTGCCACCAATCATCCCCGAAGTCGAACCAGTAGCCGAACGTCTGGCCCTTCTTGAGGCCTAGGACATCGATGGTCGTCCGCGTGACCGTGCCCGCGGGCTTCTGGTCGTAGAACGGGTCATTGTCCATCGGCAGGACATATCGGCGCGCCTTGGGGCCCATCGGCCTCTTGCCGCCGACCTGGAACTCGTACATGTGCTCGTCATCCCGGTCGAAGGCGTCAAAGATGGCCTCGTGCAGCTTCGCCAGCGTATGGTCGCCACGAAGCTGGATCGTCCGCGAGACCACGGGGTTGGCCTCGGCGAATTCATCCGTGACCGGTCCGCCGAGGATAGACACCTCAAGTTCATAGACGCGCTGGCTGCCGGAAGCCGGCTCCCTGCCGTGCGGGGTTCGATTGCTCATGTGCGTTTCTCTTGATTCGGCCGACTATTGTACCAGCCGTGTGGCGGTCCACCAACCTTCATGAGGAGCATTTTCGGTAGCTCTAGCGGTCGTTGCGGACCGAAGAAGGCCCGCGACTGACAATTGGATAGCCCAGCGTCGTGGCTCAGGCTTGCTGTCTGGAGTAGCGGAGCATGTGTTCGGCGTCTTAGGCGCACACCGGCCCCGTGGTCGACAGCAAGTTTCTGCGGGGCTTGACGCCGCATCTCCAAAGGCTTGCGCCCTATTGCGACGTTTGCTATGTAACCATAAACGCATATGAACGCAGATATGAACAAGAGCCTTTATCTGCGCTCATCTGCGTTTATCCCTGCAAATTCTTCTTCTCTTTCTTCTCTGCCTCTTTGCGTCTCCGCGGTCAATCTTCATCGCTTCTTCTTTTTCTTCTGCCGGTCCTTCTTGGTCAGGCGTTTGGAGCGTTGCTTGACCTTGAACTTGGGCGTCATGCCCATCATGCCGGCCTGGCCTACCTGTTGGGCGAACTTCATCCGGTCGCGCATGCCCATGTTGGACATCTGCTTCATCATGTTGGCAGCCATGTTGAACTGCTTGATGAGCCCGGATACGTCCTGGGGGTCGGCGCCGCAGCCGCGCGCGATCCGCCGGCGCCGCGACGCCTCGACGACGTTGGGGTCCTCTCGCTCGGTCAGCGTCATGGAGAGGATAATCGCCTCCATGCCCTTGAGCTCGTCGCCCTGGACCATGCCGGCCATCTCGGCCCCGCCCATCCCCATCATCTTGAGGATTTCCTTCAGCGGGCCCATCTTCTTCATCTGCCGCATCTGGGCGAGGAAGTCGTCGAGCGTGAAGCGGCCCTTGGCCATCTTCTCCTGCATCTTGGCCGCCTGGTCGACGTCGAGCTGCTGCTGGGCCTTCTCGACCAGCGAAACGACGTCGCCCATGCCCAGGATGCGCCCGGCCATGCGATCGGCATGGAACTCCTCGAGGTCGTCGAGTTTCTCGCCGACGCCGACGAACTTCACGGGCTTGCCCGTGACGGCCTTCACACTCAAAGCCGCTCCGCCGCGGGCGTCGGAGTCGAACTTCGTGAGGATCACACCGTCGAGCTCGAGCCGCTCGTTGAACTCGTGGGCGGAGTTCACGGCGTCCTGGCCGGTCATCGCGTCGCAGACGAGGTATATCTGGTGCGGGCTGACCGCCTTGGCGATGTCCTGGGCCTGCTTCATCATCTCTTGGTCGATGTGAAGCCGACCGGCGGTGTCGATGATGACCACGTCGCGGTCGTTCTGCTGGGCCCAGGTGACGGCCTTGCGGGCGACGCGGACGGGGTTCTTCTCGCCTTCCATCCGGAAGACCGGCACGCCGACTTGCTCGCCGACGATGCTGAGCTGCTCGACCGCGGCCGGGCGCTGAAGGTCGCAGGCGACGAGCATGGGGCTCTTGCCCGCCGCGAGGATCTTCTTGCCGAGCTTGCCGCAAGTGGTGGTCTTGCCTGAACCCTGGAGGCCCGCCATCATTATGATCGTCGGCGGCGGGCTTACGTAGTATATCCGCGAGTCCACCGGGCCCATGAGCGCCACGAGCTCGTCGTGAACGATCTTGACCATCATCTGCCCGGGATGGAGGCTCTTTATAACTTCCTGCCCGAGAGCCTTTTGCACCACATCGTCGCAGAACTGCTTGACGACCTTGTAGTGGACGTCCGCCTCCAGCAATGCCGTCCGCACCTCGCGCATGGCGTCGCGAACGTTCTGCTCCGAAATCCGCCCGCGCCCCGACATCTTACGGAACACGCCGGTGAACTTGTCTGTCAGCGATTCAAACATGAGCCGTTGAGTTTACCAGAGCCACCGCCATCGCGGAAGAGGCAACCTCCGGCCGAGGCGGCGAAATGTCTGTGTCGCACCCCTGCTGAAAAGGACTCGGCCCCGACGCCGTGCCAGGCGTGTTAGATCATTGAGGGCGCTGCCCTGGCCGACGTGGCTGGCAGATGCCCTACTCGATATGCCTTAAGGAGAGCGACATGACAGCCAGAACGATCTGGTCCGTGCTGGCCGGGGCCGTACTTGCGGCGAGCCTGGCCGGCGCCGCACCGGCCGCCGATGCCGTGAGGAAAGCCCCCGCCAAGAGAGCCGCCAGGAAGCCAAGGCCCCCCAGGCCGCCCCAGCCCTGCTTCCTCGACGCCAACCAGGCCGGGCCGGACTACGCCATTCAGGGCGAGTACGTCGCCAAGGCAGGCAAGGAGAAAATCGGCGTGCAGGTCCGGGCGACCGGCGGCGGGAAGTTCATGGCCACGTTCTGCGAAGCGGGCCTGCCCGGCGACGGATACACTCGCGACAAGAAGAGGTTCGAGATCGAGGGCGCCACGAAAGACGGCAAGTGCGTCTTCGACGGCGGGCCCGGCAAGTACGAGGCCGTTATCGACAGCGGCAGGCTCATCGGCCGGACCGACAAGGGCGAGAAGATCGTCGGCGAGCGCGTCGTCCGCAAGAGCCCCACGCTCGGCGCCAAGCCCCCCACCGGGGCGATCGTGTTATTCGACGGCACGAACGCCGACGCGTGGAAGAACGGGAAGATGGACAAGCGCAATCTTCTCGCAGCCGGCGCGGAGACCAAGGAGAACTTTCCCGACTGCATGATGCACCTGGAGTTCCTCCTGCCGTTCAAGCCGGCCACTCGCGGGCAGGACCGGGGCAACAGCGGCCTCTACCTCCAGCGCCGCTACGAGGTGCAGGTGCTCGATTCGTTCGGCCTGATCGGCAGGAGCGGCGATTGCGGCGGGCTTTACCAGAAGGTCGCGCCGCTGGTGAACATGTGCTATGCTCCTCTGACGTGGCAGACATACGACATCGAATTCACGGCCGCCAAGTGGAAAGACGGCAAGAAGGTCGAGAACATTTCGCTGACGATTCGCCATAACGGCGTGCTCATCCACGAGAATCTTCGCCTCAATAACAAGACCGGCAACGGCATGAAAGAGAGCCCCGCCGGCGGCCCGCTCCTGCTGCAGTACCACAAGAATCCGGTGTTTTACCGAAACATCTGGCTCGTTCCGAAGAAGTAGCCTCACGACGAATTTGCACGCGGGCGGGCGAATCGTACGTTTCCGGTGGTTCGCAAGCGCGCGCGGAAGCGTATGTGAAAGGAACGTTCCGCCTGTCCGCGCGGTGGACTGGCCTCAACCGGCGGCGCGCCATGCGCGATGACAGATGTCATCAGTTCGCTTCGCGCGGCGCCTGCCGGAGTTTTTTCGGAAGCCCGACTGGGCAGGAGCCGACGAGCCGCTGAGTTGGTGAGGGGCTCACTGCCACTGGGCGGGTATGGTGCGAACCATCGGGTGCGCTCTGGCCCGCCCATTTCTGTTGCGCGACGGCGACGCCAGGGGATTCGCAGTCCCCCCCCCACCGGTGACCGGGGCGGCCTGAGGCGCAGCATTCGCGGAACTACCTGTTGCGAGATGGGAACCTGGGCGCGGCATATCCGTCTAATGTGATGGAGCGGCGGCAATGAACTTGGCCCAACCGCGTGATAATAGGATGCATGGCGCAGTAGAATGACGATAGAGATACGGACCGCCCCCCCTGCCGGGCGCGCAGAACCGACATGCGAAGCCAACCGGATATTTCGATGGAACTGTCCGCCTACCTCGACGGGCAACTGACGCCCGACGCGGCAAGGTGGGTGGACCGCGCCGCCACCGAGAATCCCGACCTGGCCAGGCGGCTGCACGACCTGCGGCGAATCCGGACCATTCTACGATCGCTCGAACCCATCCGCCCGGAGCCTGACTTCGTCGCCAGGGTCATCGCCGAAGCCAAGCGCCGCGGGCTAATGCGCCGCGTCGTTCGCGAACGGATGATCCGAGGCATCATCCGCCTGGCGTCGGCTGCCGCGGCTGTGCTGCTGATAGCCGTTGTCGCCGGGGTGGCCGTTCAGAGCTTCATGCGCGAACCGGGGTCGACCGGGCCTCTAAGCACCCCCGGCCCGGACGCACCGATCATGGCGGCTGCGCCCAGGCCAGAAGGCGCCCCAACTGCAGCCGGACCCGGAAGGACCATTGACGACGATAGCCTCTTCGCCACGGGCGGCGAGGCCCACACACTGAACCTTTCCGTTGCGGACCTGGGGGCGGGCGCCAAGGAAGTCGAGGCGGTCCTGGCCTCGGCGGGGATCGGCAGGTCGACCGGCGGCGCGGACACGATTGCCAAGATCGTCGATTTCGACGCCGCAGGGTCCGGGACAGCCGCGGACCGGCCCGGCCTGTCCGGGATCGCCAAGCCCGCCAAGCCCGCCGCAACGGCGCTATCTACCGGGTTCGGCCTCGGTCGACGGGCGATGTTCTACCGGGCGCACGGCGATACGGATGAACTGCGGTTCGTCGTTGTGGCGCAGCCCGATCGCATCGCAGCCGTGACAAGAAGGCTGGGCGACCTCCGCCAGAGAAGAAACTTCGAGGAATCTTCGCGGGGGCTTTGCGCGGGGGAACTGATCCGCCCGGAGGCCGGCCTGCCGAAAGCGGTATCGGCTCCGGCCCCGGCCCCGGCCGCGCCTGCCGCCAAGCCGAGCCCGAAGGCCCGCCCGACGACCGAGCCTTACCACACCGCCGAACTCCAGCGCCTCGCCAACAACGCACAGGTGGCGGCCCGGCAAACGGGAACCGGCAACGCCCCGACTTCGCAGGCCGCCCA
>JAUWQU010000634.1 GCA_030610965.1 Phycisphaerae bacterium | reverse complement strand
GAGGACGTAAATTTGCCCGTTGGCGCCGGCCGCGACGTCCAGGGCCATGAAGGGCTGGCCCGACGGGCCGGCACCGACCAATTCGTCGTGCCGGGTAAACGTGTCTGCCCCCGCCAAGTAGCCGACGAACTTGCCGTCCGGATCGAAGACCTTGATCCTGGACAGCCCCTTCTCGGCCGTGACGAAGCCGGCTAGGCTGCCCGGGCTATGCGGCGACGGCAAAATGGCGATATTCGCCGGGTTGCAGCATCCGACGAAGCCGCCCGGATCGATCATGGAGAAGCGGCCCCACGCGGTTCCGCAGTCTCCGTCGACGGTATACGTTTCGACCTTGTGTCGGCCGGGGTTCGTCACACGCAGCAGGCCGTCCGGCGCCATCGCCAGGTCGAAGTACGGGCTGGGGACCAGGAATCCGGGCGAGTTGCGGGTCTCGTCCTTCTTGCCGATGACGTCCCGCAGTTCGCCGTCGCGGCTGTATCGCAGAACCACTCGTTCGCTGGCGTTCGCCACAAACACCCCGGCGTTGGTGGCGGCGATGCTCGTGAACATCGCTTTCTCGCGCTCGGGCCAGGTCGCTACGCGCAGGCCATTGGGGTCGTAGACCCACACCTTCGCGCCGAACGTCGCGTAAATCTTCCCGTCGGCGCTGACGGCGATCGCGCCGGGCTCTTCGGCGGTGGGTATCTCCGAGAGCCTCCTGCCGTCGGCGTCGAAGCGGCGGATCGCGAGGTCGCCGCTGACGTACACGTCGCCGCCAGTTGCTACGGCGATGCAGCGAGCGTGCTCGAAGCCCGGCCGAAACGTGCCCGTCTGGCGTCCGACGATCAGTCCGGGGTCCGTGCGTCGCAGAGGCCCAAGATCATACGTGACGTTCGCGGGCTTGGGCTTGCCCGCCCGCCACACCGCGTACGCGCCCACGCCCACGCCGACCGCGATGGCTGCGCCGATACCGATCGCGATGGCGACCCTTGCCGCGCCGGGGCCGCCGGAAGCCGGTCTTGTTGTGGGCGATGGTGTCATGGGTTCTCAGATTTCTTGCGCAGGTCCAGGCAGACGATGCTTCCCAGGTCGCGGCAGATCAGGAAACCGTCGGCTGCGGCGAGCGGGCCCCAACTGTGGTGTCCGGCCAGGACCTTGGCCCGTCCCAACTGCTGGTACGATTGCGGCGTGGCGCTGAACATGGTCAGCACGCCGTCGTCGTCGAGGGCGAATATCTTGTCGTCGGCGACGATGTACCCGCCGCCTTCCTTGCCGAATTTGTTGTCGGGCCCGCTGGTCCAGACGACCTGCCCCTGCGTCGACAGGCAGATGAATTGCTCATCCACCCGCGTGCCGAAGAGATGGTTCTTGTAGTAGACCGGCGTCTGCTGCTGCGAGCCGAAGACCGCCGGCTCGTTCTGGAAGACGACCTTGGCCGCGTACTCATCGCCTTCGTTGAGCACCTGGATCATCATGCTTCCGGCGCCGTATCCGCCGCAGAAGAACATCTTGCCCTCCTGGCGGATAGAAACCGGCGTCGGCACGTTGGCGATGCGGATCTTCCAGGCCTTCGTCTTCCAGAGGACCTTGCCGTCCTCGGCCCGGACGCCTATGACCCCGCCGCTGCCGCAGTAAACGTACATCTTCGTGAAGTCTTCCAGCTCCAGCACCGCGATCGACGAGTGCGTCATCTGCCAACCGTCGGTGTTGGGCACCTCCCAGGCGCCCTGCCTGTCGCCGTTTGCGTCCGGCTCGCAGCGGATGGCCGTCATCAGCACGTCCCTGCCGCGGATGGCGGGCTCGCCGGCCGAGTTGATGTACTCGCTGACGTTGCCGCACGGCGCGAGAATCGCGTTGCCGTCGTCGATCATCGGGCACTGCCCGGCGTACCATGGCGGGACCTTCGTGCCGTACTCGCTGACCATGTCGATCGCCCAGCGAAGCTCGCCCGTGTTGGAGTCCAGGCACGTCACATGGCACTTGGGGCCCAGCGCGAGCAGGTGCTCGTCCGTCACGGCGGGGACCGTCCGGGAAACGCCGTGGTTGCGCTTTATCCGCACCTTGTAGGCGTATTGCCAGATTGCCTGGCCGTCGGCGAGGGACATGCAGCGGATGACTTCCTGACGGTTCTCGGCGTCGTAGTCGTGCAGGTAGACCTTGCCTTCGAGGATTGCTGCGCCGGCGTGGCCCTCGCCGACCTTCATCGCCCAGGCCACCTTCGGCCCGTCGGCCGGCCAGGCGTCGGCCAGGGCGGTCATGTCGTCGCTGACGCCCTCTCGCGTGGCCCCGCGAAAGTTGGGCCATTCGCCCCGAGCGTCGGCCAGCGGCTTGCCGTCGAAGGCCGTCAGCTTGCCCTCGATCTTCTCCGGCACGTCCTGGCCGGTGAATCCCGCCGGCCTGTCCGAGCCCGGCAGGCGCATCTCGAGATCGTAAGCCATCGAGCTGCTAAGCCATACCACCACGCCCGCCGCGCCGAGCGCCAACGTAACGCCGAAAGACAAAATGCCCGCCGATACCGGTTTCATAACGCCCATCATACCCGCTAGGCCCGCTGGAACAAAAGCGATGCTCCCCTCTTTAACGCCCCGGTTCGCCGGTAGTGGCGGGAGCAGCTCAATTAGCAGGGAGCAGGGGATGCAGTGGTTGCGGCTGAGGAATATTGCCGCAGATGAACGCTGATGGGCGCTTGCGGCCGGGGGAGCGTGTGCAGACGCCGCCTTCACTCTTCTTGCGAAACGAGGCGGAACTGCCCGGCGTTCTCGGCGGCGATCTGCTTCATGACCTTCACGGGGTGCTCGTCCTTGTTGAAAAGCAGGATAGTGTTGACCTGGACGCTCTTGTCGGCGTTGTGGTCGCGCAGCCATTGAATGACGGCTTCGTTGCCGCCGAGCTCTCGGCCGTCCGCTGCCGTGTATGAGTCGCCGGCGGAGATACCGCCGAAGTCGCCGTCGGTCAGGATGTAGATCACCTTGCCCGGTTTGTTACTGGCGGCGGTGCCGAGCACCGCGAAGGCCCGCCTGAGGCAGGGCAATACGGTTGTGGGTCCACCTCCCGTCACTTCATTCAGGAATTTCGCGGCTTTGAGCTTGTTTTCCATCTGCCCCGAAAGCAGGCCGTCGCGGTGCAATTCGAGCGGCCTGTCTCCGGTCATCATCAGGACGGCGAAGTCCTGGTCCGCTTGCAGGCGGTTTACCGACGCGATCAGTTCATCCATCACCATCTGGAACACGGGCGCCAACGACCCGGAGCGGTCGCAGATGTATACGACGTTATGGGCCTCGGCCGCGACACCGAAAAGCTTTGA
>JAUWQU010000621.1 GCA_030610965.1 Phycisphaerae bacterium | reverse complement strand
CGGGCGGCTTTGCTCTGCGCCGCCGGCGCACTGGCGACACATGCTTTGCATACAAATGCGCGTTGCACGCTCGGCGGGCTGTCTTATAATCCTGCATGCTACGCCACCCGATTCCTTTCGAGGCCGATGAAACCTTTCGAGGCCTATGCAATTGAAAGCTTCGCGGATTATCTTCTGGGGTTTGTTGCTGACGGCGCAGGCTGGGCTTGCGGGCTGCGACCCTGTTAATCCCGAGCCCGAGTTCGAGCCGCCCACGGTAGCGGGCGATGCGCGCCAGGCTGCGCCGGATGAGAGAACCCTTTACGGCCGGCTTCAGAGCAAGAATGAGGACGTTCGCATGGCGGCGATTCTCCAGGCCGGACGAGAGAAGGACCCCAAGGCCGTGCCGTATCTCGTCGATCGCCTGGGCGACAGCTATGTGGAGGTGCGTTTCGCGGCTATACTTGCGCTGGAGAAGATCACCGGCACGGACCGAGAGTATCGCTATTGGGCACCGACGGCGGATCGCGAGCAGGCCATTGGGCGATGGCGCCAGTGGCTTGATGGCCGCGCGTCCGGCGGGGCTGGAGGCAAAGGGCAATGACGCAGTCGCCTCCGGATCGTCCGATACGCCTGACGATATTCTCCTCGCCGACTCACCTGGCGGTGGTTCGCGGGGCTGTGGACGGCCTGTGCCGCAGCATCGGCTTCGACGACGACTGCATCCACCCGCGTGGTGATGAGCGTCGACGAGGCCCTGAGCAACGTCATCCGCCACGCATACGACAACGCCAGGGACCAGCCGATCGACATCGAGTTGGACTGGACGGAGCCGCCGGACGGCGTGCGGATCGGCATTCGAGACCGCGGGCGCTGCGTCGGGCCCGAGCGTATTCGCCCGCCGGCCCGCGACGAGTTGCAGCCCGGCGGCTTGGGGCTGCACATCATGACCGAGTGCATGGACCGGATCGAGTACAGCCCGGCCGAGGGCGGCGGGACCGTGCTGACGATGGTCAAACGGCTCGAACAAGCCCGAGGGAGATCGTGACCGATGGACGACCAGTCGGCTAGACAATGCGTGAAGGCTGTCCGCTGGATCGGCGGCTCGGCCGTGGTGGACGTTCAGGGCGACGTGGATCTCAGCCGGTCGAGCGAGTTCCAACAGTCGCTGCTGGTGGTGATGGATCAGAAGCCCAAGCGGATCGTCGTGAACCTGGCGGAGGTGCCATACATGGATTCCTCCGGCGTTGCGAGCCTGGTCAAGCTGCTCCGCCGGGCGCGGCGGCAGGAGGTGGTTCTTCGTCTGGCGGCCCTTACCGACCGCGTGCGGAGCATATTCGAGATAACGCGGCTTGACGGCGTATTCGACATTCACCCGACGGTAGAGGAGGCCCTGGCATAGGCATGTCCGGCGAGCAGATGCGGCCAAACATGGCGGAACGGGTGGGTGCCCAGGCCCTGGCGGGCGTGCGGTACTGCGGCGGTATGACGCTGCTGCTCGGCCGGTCCGCGCGATGGGCGTTCCGCGGGCTCTTCGTGCCCGGCGTTCGTTTCGGCCGCGAGGCCCTGGCGGCCCAGATCATCCGGATCGGGATGCGCAGCCTTGGCATCGTGGTGCTGGTGCAGGTCTTCATAGGCGTGATACTCGCTCTCCAGATGACCCCGCCGCTGGCGCCTTGGGGTCAGGTCGACAAGATCGCCAACATCATCGGCGTCGCGGGCTTCCGGATGCTGGGGCCGATCATCACGGCGATCGTGCTGAGCGGCTTTGCCGGCGCGTCCATCGCGGCTGAACTGGGTACGATGGTCGTCTCCGAGGAGATCGAGGCCCTCGAGGCCACCGCTCTGAACCCGATACGCTTTCTGGTCGTGCCGCGAGTGCTGGCCACGCTGGTGGTCACCGTGTTGCTGTCGATCGTGGCGGACATCATGATCGCTCTGGGCGGCTACCTGGCCGGCTTGGCGCTCGGGCCGGAAGTTCACGTGGGCTACTGGCAGCGCATGCGCGAGCAGCTCGATTATCGCGATTTCTTCACGGGGCTCTTCCAGGCCGGCGTGTTCGGGCTGCTTATCGGCCTGATCGCCTGTTACGAAGGGCTCAAGGTAAAGGGCGGCGCCGAAGGCGTCGGCCGGGCGACGACCATGACGGTTGTGTATTCCATCGTCGCGATAATAGTCGCGGCGTGCCTGTTCACCGTTGTTTTCTACATCTACGAAGTGTGAGAGGCAGTTCCGAAAGAAGGTAATAGGTAGTAGGTAATAGGTAGTAGGTAGTAGGTAGTAGGTAATAGGTAGTAGGTAAGGTAATAGGTAGTAGGACAAGAGGCGCCTGAAGCCCAGGGATAGCAATCCCTGGGAGCCGAAGGATCAGGTGCGATTTCGTCAAGTAAACCTGCTGAGTTTATGTCGCCAACTTCCGAAGACAACCCGAGCCGGGAGCCACCGGTCGTCCGCGTGATCGACCTGGTCAAGCGTTTTAGCGGACGCGCGGTGCTCGATGGCGTGAATCTCGAGGTCCTGCCGGGCGAGACGATGGTCGTCATGGGCCCCAGCGGGTGCGGAAAGAGCACGCTGCTGCGGCACATGATCGGCTCGATGTGGCCGGACGCCGGGCGGGTCGATCTGTTCGGCCGGGACCTCGGCGAGATGAGCGAGGCCGAACTGGACCAGGCTCGCAAGCGTTTCGGGATTCTGTTTCAATCCGGCGCGCTTTTTAACAGCATGACCGTCGGGGAGAACGTGGCCCTTCCGCTGCGCGAGCACACCAACCTGGACTCGGACACCATCGACATAATCGTTCGGATAAAGCTCGAGCTGGTGGGCCTGCGCGAGGCCCTGGACCGCATGCCCGCGGAGATCTCCGGCGGGATGAAGAAGCGTGCCGGCCTGGCCCGCGCGATAGCCCTGGACCCGGAGATTCTTTTCTACGACGAGCCTTCGGCCGGGCTGGACCCGGTCACCAGCGCTGAGATAGACCACCTGATCATGGACCTTTCCCACAAGCTGGGCGTCACCAGTGTGGTGGTCACGCACGAGATGGACTCGGCCTTTCGAATCGCCGACCGCATGGCCATGCTCGATTGCGGGAGGATGCTGAAGGTGGCCTCGCGGCAGGAGTTCGAGGACATTCGCGACGGCCAGGTCGGCAAGAGCCCTGCCAGCGACCTCATCCGCCAGTTCCTTCGCGGCGAGTCGGAGGGGCCCATCACGGCCCGGCGGCTCAGCAGCGGCTACGCCGAGGACATTCTGAGCGTAGGCGGAGGCGAACCGACACGATCGGAGAGCAACGATGCCTAAGAAGCAATACAACGCGTTGACGGCCGGACTGTTCGTCCTGGCTGCCCTGGGCATAGGCGCCGCCGTGGTGCTGTGGGTCGGGGCGGCTGG
>JAUWQU010000218.1 GCA_030610965.1 Phycisphaerae bacterium | reverse complement strand
GGTCGGCGGCGCGGCCGTGACTGCCGGCGGCGGGTTCGGGCTTGGCACCACGTCGGAGAACCTCGCCGGCGCGATCGAGGGCGAACTGTTCGAGGTCAACGAGATGTACCCGGCCTACCTGGCCGTCGCCGAGGCCCAGTCCGAGCAGGGGGCCATCCGCAGCATCAACTACGCCCTTGCGGCCGAGAAGATCCACGCAGCCATGTACACCGAGGCCAAGCAGGCCGTCGGCGAAGGCAAGGACTACGAGGTAGGGCCGATCCAAATATGCACGGTCTGCGGCCACACGATGGTTGGCGACGCCCCGGAGCACTGCCCGGTCTGCGCGGCGGTGCGGAAGGCCTACGTCGCCTTCGCGTAGGTTCGCGGGGCCGCTACGGCGACTCCCCGCGTCCGCTGGCGGTCGGCGCAGCGGATAACTATAATGATGCAAATGACCTATCAGGCGGGATCGCCCGCGTGGCCCCGGCGAGCCAAGCCGACCGCCGGCCGGCCGAGAAGTACTGACGTATCCGTGATGGCATGATGGAAACAGCCCTTAGAGATCTCGGTGAACTCGCGTCGGTGTGGGGGGGCGTGCTCCCGTACCTGCTTAAAGCTCTCAATGACCTCTGGGAGGTGCTGGGGAAAATGTCCCCGTCCCTGCTGGTCGGCTTTGCCGTGGCCGGGGCGCTGTCGGTGCTGATCTCGGCTCGGACGGTCGAGCGGCATCTCGGTGGGGCGGGCTTCTGGCCGGTGTTCAAGGCGGCCTTGTTCGGCGTGCCCCTGCCGCTTTGCAGTTGCGGGGTCATTCCCGTGGGCGCGTCGCTGCGCCGCCAAGGCGCCAGCCGGGGCGCGACGGTCGCGTTCCTGATCTCCACGCCGCAGACCGGCGTGGACAGCATCATGGTGACCTTCGGCCTGCTGGGGCCCACGTTCGCTATCTTCCGCCCGTTGGCGGCCCTGATATCCGGCCTGCTCGGCGGATCGCTCGTGGCCTTCACCACGAAGGATGCCGCCCCAGCCGGGGCCAGTGACGCGCCGGCCGAGTCTTGCCACGACGGCGCCTGCGCGACGGATTCCGATGCCGCCGCCAGCGGCGACGACCTCCCCCATGGCCCCGCGGCGCGGCTGCGAGCGGCGGCGGTGTACGGCTTTCTCACGTTGCCGCAGGACGTCGGACGGTCGATGCTCGCCGGGCTGATCATCGCGGCCATCATCACTACCCTCGTGCCGCCGGACTTTTTCGCCAGCGTACTCAGCGGCGGGGCCTTGGCGATGCTGGCGATGATGGTGCTGGCCATTCCCGTTTACGTCTGTGCCACCGCCTCGGTGCCGATTGCGGCGGCGCTGATCGCCACGGGCGTCTCACCGGGCGTGGCGCTGGTGTTTCTGATGACCGGCCCGGCCACCAACGCCGCGACCATCACCACCATCTGGCGGACGATGGGTCATCGAACGGCGGTGCTGTACCTCCTTTCGGTCGCGGTCACGGCTCTGGTAAGCGGCCTGACGCTGGATTACCTCATCCCCGTCATCGGCGGCGCCGCAGCGCCAGAGATGGGCTGGATGCTTCCGCCCGCGGCAAGGACGGTGCTGTCGGTGATATTGCTGGCGGTGCTGGTAGTCGGAGCGATACGGTCGTATCTGCCATCCGGGAAACACGTGAGCTCGCCAAAGGACATGCTGGCCATGGAAAGCAAACCCAGGATCGAGCTTCAGGTCAGCGGCATGACGTGCAATCAGTGCCGCCTGGCCGTCGAGCGGGCGCTCAAGGACGTGCCCGGCAGCGAGGTAGCCGACGTGGATCTTCGCTCCGGGCGGGCAATCGTCACAGGCTCGGCCGAGCCGGAAGATCTGACAACGGCTGTGGAAAGCCTGGGTTACACCGCCCAGGTCGTCGCGAAAGGCCCCGGCGGGGAATCCGCCTGAGATTTCCGGCATCGGCGACTGACGAGCCTAGAATTGCACAGCCGCCGCGGCCGGGTCTAACGGCCAGGCATTACTTGAGATTGCCAGGAAGGTAGTTGACCATAATGTTGAGAATAATGATTGGCGGGGCGATAGGGCTTCTGGTTGGGGCGGCCGTCGGGCAATTGCTCAAGGCTCGCGGCGGCACGTGCCCGCTTACGTGCAACCCCATCGGCGGGGCTTTGTTCGGGGCAATGCTGGGCGCGGCCTTGGCGGGATCGTTCGGCGCCTCGGGCCGGGCCGGCAAAGCGCTGGCTAACGTAACGGGCATCGCAAGTGCTGCCGAACTGGACGCGATGGTCGCCGCCCCCCGGCCGGTGCTGGTGGATTTCTACGCGGATAACTGCTCGTACTGCGTTCAGTTGGCACCGACGATCTCGGCACTGGCCGAGCAGTACCTCGGCCGGGCCGACGTGGTGAAGGTGAACACCTCGAACGTTCCCGAACTTGCAAGCCGCTACAGGATACAGGGCGTGCCCACGGTGCTGCTGTTTGCCGGGGGCAAGGAAGTGCGCCGCTGGGTGGGGGCCAAGGGCATTGGGGAATACCAAGCCGAGATGGACGCCGCTGTCAGCCCGGCCGAGCCCGAAAGGAAGAATATCTGATGACCGAATGCAACGGTGTGGTGACATTCAAGGGCAATCCGCTGACGCTTGTCGGCGAGCCGGTTTCCGTGGGGCAGAAGATCCCGGACTTCACCGTCCTGGCTAACGACCTGTCGGAAGTGAGCCTCTCGTCGTTTGCGGGCAAGGTGGTAGTGCTTTCGCTGGTGCCGTCGCTGGACACGCCCGTCTGCGACACCGAGACGCGGCGCTTCAATGAGGAGGCCGGCAAGCTGGGCGAGGACGTCGTCGTGCTGACGGTCAGCATGGACCTTCCGTTCGCCCAGTCTCGCTGGTGCGGTGCGGCCGGGATCGACCGGGTGGTGACGCTGTCGGACCATCGCGGCGCGGCGGCGGGGCTGGCCACCGGCGCCCTGATAAAGGAGCTGCGCCTGCTTACCCGCGCGGTGTTCGTGCTGGGCCGCGACGGCGTGGTGGTTTACGAGCAAGTCGTTGCGGAAGTCACGCACGAGCCGGATTACGAGGCCGCCCTTGGCGCGGCGAGAAACCTGCTGGGCTAAGTCCCGGCGATTCAGTCCCGGGGATTCTTATCCCCGGGCTTCTGGAAAAGAAAGGACAACGACGGACCATGACTAAGCGACTCGAAATCTACAAGTGCCAGGTTTGCGGAATAGTGGTGGAAGTGTTGGACGGCGGCGCGGGCGAGGTCGTATGCTGCGGCCAGCCCATGCAGTTGATGGACGCCAAGGCCGAGGACTCGACGAAGGAAAAGCACGTGCCGTACATCGAGAAGGCCGAAGGCGGCATTACGGTGCGGGTCGGGCAGAACGAGGCCCATCCCATGCTGGACAAGCACTGGATACAGTGGATCGAGGTACTCGTCGACGGCAAAGCGTACAGACAGTTCCTGAATCCCGGCGACAAGCCCGAGGCTTTCTTCCCCGTGACGGGCGAGACGATAACCGCCCGCGAATTGTGCAACGTGCATGGCCTTTGGAAAGGATGACCTGACATGATAAGCGAGAAAATGCGGAAGGCGATCAACGACCAGATTAACGCGGAGATTCACTCGGCGTACCTTTATTTATCCATGGTCTCATACTTCAAGTCGCTGAACCTCGACGGCTTCGCGCAGTGGATGACTGTGCAGACGCAGGAGGAAATCTCCCACGCGATGAAGTTCTTCAACTTCGTTGACGAACGCGGCGGCAGGGCGCTGCTCCAGCCGATCGCCGGCCCGGACGTCGAGTGGGAATCGCCCCTGGCGGCGTTCGAGGCGGCGTACAAGCACGAGCAGTACATCACCGGCCGGATTGACAACCTGGTTCAACTGGCCCGGCAGGAAAAAGACACCGCCTCAGAGATCATGCTCCAGTGGTTCGTGACCGAGCAGGTCGAGGAAGAGGCCAACGCCGATGGCATCGTGCAGAAGCTCAAGATGATGGCCGGGGCGCCGGGCGGGATATTCATGCTGGACAGGGAACTCGCCGCGCGGGTGTTCACTCCCCCGGCTGCCGGGGCCTAAGGCTGACAGGGAGACCGAAGATGATTACATTCAATGCCGACGAAGTCTACGAGATGGCCGAACAGATCGAACGTAACGGCGCGGCCTTCTATCGCAAGGCGGCCGAGAACATGGAAGGCCCGGACCTCCGCAAGGTCCTGCTGGACCTGGCCTCGATGGAAGACGACCACGAGCGGTCGTTCCACGCCATGCGAAGCGAGCTGCCGCCCCATCAGCGGACCGAGGAGAAGTTCGACCCCACCGGCGAGGGCGCCCTGTACCTCCACGCAATGGTGCAGGGAAAGGTCTTCGACCCCAAGGCCAACCCCGCCGGCAAGCTGGCCGGGTCGGAACATGCCGGCGACATCCTCCGGGCCGCCATCGAGCTGGAGAAAAACTCCATCGTCTTTTACCTGACCATCAAGAAAATGGTCCCCGGCGAGGGCTCCAAAGGCCGTATCGACGACATCATCGAACAGGAAATTGGCCACGTCGCGCTGCTGAGCAGTCAATTGGCGGCCGTGGGGTAGCGATCGGGAAAGAGAAATCACGTCATGACGCAGAAACTCACTGCCGTGAAGGTCGCCGACGGCGTCTACTGGGTCGGCGCGATCGACTGGGAGATCCGCAACTTCCACGGCTACCTCACAAGTCGCGGGACCACGTACAACGCCTTCCTGATCATGGCCGAGAAGGTCACGCTCATCGACGCGGTCAAGGGGCCGTTCTTCGAGGAGCTGATGGCCCGCATCTCGTCGGTGATCGATCCGTCGAAGATCGACTACATCGTTTCAAACCACTCGGAGATGGACCATTCCGGCTGCCTGCCGGAGGTCGCTGCCGCGGTTCGGCCGGAGAAGATCTTCGCCAGCCAGCAGGGCCTAAAGGCCCTCGGCGAGCACTTCCACGAAGGCCTGGACGTCGTCGGCGTTCAGGACGGGCAAGTGCTGGACCTGGGCAACGACAAGCTCTCGTTCTTCGAGACTCGCATGTGCCACTGGCCCGACAGCATGGTCAGCTATCTTCACGGCCCTGAAGTTTTGTTCAGCCAGGACGCGTTCGGCATGCACCTGGCCTCGGCCGAGCGGTTTGACGATGAACTCGACGACCGGCCTATGGCCCGCGAGCTGGCCAAGTATTATGCGAATATCCTCATGCCGCTGGCCGCGCCGATAAAGAAGGCCCTGGCCAAACTCACCGGCAGCGGCCTGGCCTTCAAGCTGATCTGTCCGGACCACGGCCCGATCTGGCGAAGCCATTTCCCGCGGGTGCTCGAGCTTTACCAGCGCTGGGCTGGCTCGTTCCGTACCCGAAAGGCCGTCGTCGTCTACGACACGATGTGGCAAAGCACGCGGAAGATGGCCGAGGCTATCCGCGACGGGCTCTCGTCGGGTGGGGCCAAGGCCGTCGTCATGCCCCTTGACAGCTCGCATCGAAGCGACGTGGCCACCGAAGTCCTCGAGGCCGGGGCGCTGCTCGTCGGCTCGCCGACCATCAACAACCAGATGTTCCCCACCGTCGCCGACGTGATGTGCTACCTCCAGGGCCTGAGGCCCGCCGGGCTCATAGGCGCGGCCTTCGGCTCGTACGGTTGGAGCGGCGAGTCGACCAAGCTTCTCTCGGCCGCGCTGGATGCGATGAAGGTAGAGCAGGTCGCCGAGCCCGTTCGAGTGAAATACATCCCCACGGCCGAGGACATGGAAGCGTGTCGCGAACTGGGCGCAACGGTTGCCCGGCGACTGGCCCAAGCATATCCCGACCGAGCGTGAAAGAAGGATGAATAATGCAGAAGTTCGTGTGCGACGCGTGCGGGTACATTTACGATCCCGAGCAGGGCGACCCCGACAACGGCGTCGAGCCCGGAACTGCCTTCGCCGATGTGCCCGCCGACTGGGTCTGCCCCGACTGCGGCGTGGGCAAGGACGAGTTCTCGCCCGCCTGATCGCGGACTGGAAACGGACATCCCACCGTCGGAACGCCCGATGTTGAGCCCCGACGCCAGTCGGGACGAAACATCGGGAACCCTTCGCGCACCCGGGCCGCCCGATTCCCAGCTGCGCCCGTTTCCGGGCTTGCTACAATGTCCGCGACGCCAGGATCGGAACCGCCAATGCCGGCCCGTAAATACAAAGACGCCCTGGAACACCATTACCGGGCGTTCCACAAGCGACGCTTCGTCCATCCGGACCCGCTGGAGTTCCTCTACGATTACGACGACCCCGCCGACCGGGAGATCGTCGCGCTCGTCGCGGCCTCGCTCGCCTATGGGCGGGTCGCGCAGATTCTCGTCAGCGTGCGGAGGGCACTGGACAGGCTTGGCGCGTCGCCGGCGAGGTTCGTCCGCGACACAACTCCCACCCGCATGAAAACCGCCCTGGCAGGCTTCAAGCACCGCTGGACCACCGGCGAAGACCTGGCCGCCATGCTGGCTGGGGCCAGGCGGGCTGTTCGATCGCACGGCTCGATCGGTAAGTGCCTGGCCGGCAAGGTGAGCCCCAGCGACGAGACGGTCATTCCCGCCCTGACCGGGCTGGGCGGCGAACTGTCCAGATTCGCCCCCGGCGGGAGCTTGCTGCCGGATCCCGCCCG
>JAUWQU010000227.1 GCA_030610965.1 Phycisphaerae bacterium | reverse complement strand
GTTCCTGCCCTCAGTGTTGGATCCACGCACCCCGCATTCGCTTTCGTGCAAAGAACGCATCACTGGTAGCCAATTCTATGTTAACGTTAGCCTGGGCACAAGTTAAAAGTCCGGTTAAAAGTCCGGCTAAGATTTCGGCGTCGGCGTGAGGGGTCAGGAACCGTTTCTGGCCGGAACGGATTAGCGGGAGGAAAAGGGCCTGCCCCCCTTCGCGGATCGTCTGTGGCGTCATGCGGATTGGGGGTGTTTGGAAGGCGGCGGGGGCGAGCCGGGCCGTGCGCCTCAGCCTTCGGGGTTTTCCAGCAGTTGGCGCAGGCGGTCGGCAAGGACTGGGGGGAGCTTTGCGAGCCACGGGGCGTCGATCAGGCCGATGTCGATCAGGTCGCGCAGGTGCGTGCGGTCTTTGTCTCGAAAGGCGGTGAGCTTCACTCGCACCAAGGCGTCCAGGGCGATCACGCGAAACTGCCCGGCGTCTTCGGACTCGCTCACGTCGGGATTGGCCAGGGCTTCGTGGGGGCGGACCTTCTCGTTGGCGAAGACGATGTGGACCGCGTTGCGCGGCCTGGCGTCGGGGCCGTCAAGGAAGGCATCGATTCCGGCCAGGTGGCGGTAGACGAAGCCCGCGGATTCCAAGGCGGCCTTGGCGGCGTCGAAGTCCTGGCGGCGGAGCAGCACGTCCACGTCCTGGGTGTTGCGGACGGCGGCTTCATCCACTCGCGATACCCACAGCGCCACGGCGTTGCCGCCCATGACGGCGTAGGGGACGTTGGCGGCATTAAGGGCAGCGGCGGCCCTGAGCAGGCGTTGGCGCACTTTTTCCACGGCGCTTATCATCCTTTCCAGCGAGAATGGCCCGGTGACGGGGGTCATGATGGCTTCACCTGACCGAGATGGGTGACAGTCGCCCTTCGACGCGGTTTCCCGCTTGTCTCGGCCCTTCCTTTCGTAACGGTATTATACCGTGGAATCGTTACGGGGGGCAAGGCAACCGGTTTCGGAACTGGGCAATGGTGGAATACCGGGGGTGGGGCGTCGGTGTTTCAGTTGTCGGCGGTGCGTCCGGGATAGAATACTCGGACGCACGATCAGTTAGAGACATGGAGCTATTACGATGAAGACACAACGGCTTGGCCAGAGCGATCTGGTTTCTTCGCGGATCATTTATGGCGTTATGCGTGTCGGGGGCGCCTGGCAGGCGGCCGGGGCGGGCGAGGCCGACCAGCAGGCGGTGGCCACCGATCGCATTCTCGAAGCGGTCGATTCCGGCATCAACCATTTCGACACGGCTGACATATACGGCGGCGGGCGGTGCGACGAATTGCTCGGGGCCGCCTTGCGCGGCCGGCCCGGGCTGCGGGACAAGGTGATCGTCACCACCAAGTGCTGCATCCGCCGGCTGGCCAAACCGGTTGTCGGCTCGGGCGAGTGGTACGACATGTCCGGCCAGTACGTGCGGGACTCGGTTGACGCGGCCCTGCGGCGGCTGAACATGGACGTCATCGACGTCTTCCTGATGCATCGGCCTGACCTGCTCGTCGAGCCGGCGGAGCTTGCCCGGGCGTTCGAGGACATTTGCGCGGCGGGCAAGATCCGCTGGTTCGGCGTGAGCAATTACTTCCCCAACCAGGTGTCGCTGCTGCAAAAGTGCCTGCCCATGCCGATGGTGCTCAACCAGGTGCCGCTGAACCCGCTCGACGTGGACCGCTTCTACGACGGCACGATGGAGCAGTGCATGACCGATGGCATAACGCCGACGGCCTACAGCCCGGTCGCCGGCGGGGTCTTCGGCACGGGCTCCAAGCCGTGGGAGAACCACCCCCGCCCGGACGACGTAAACAATGTCATCGAGGTATTCGACGCGGTGGCGGGCAAGTACGACGCCACGCGAACGCAAATAACGCTGGCGTGGCTGCTTCGCCACCCGGCCGGGATCTGCCCGATTATCGGCACGACTCGGTCCGAACGGATCGCCGAGTCCGTCAAGGCCGACGCGATCGACCTGGGGCGCGAGGACTGGCACCGCCTGACCAACGCCGCCCGCTGGTACGCCGGCTACGTCCCGATGACCGGCTCGAAGCACACCCGGCGGTGATGGGCCCGACGGGCCTTTGGGGCTTTGGCTTGGCAAGCCAGCCGCGGGCCTGTATACCAACAGGCCAGAGGACTCAGAAAGGCATCCAGGATGCTCAGTTTCAGTTGCGAGAAATGCGGGGCGTCGTATCGCGTGGCGGATGAGGCCGCGGGAAAGTCGACAACGTGCTCCAAGTGCGGCGCGAAGATCCGCGTGCCCTCGGCGGGCGGTTCGGTCCTGCCCGACGAGCCGCCGGCGACGACGGCCGGCGCCGCCGACCCGATGGCGGCGCTGCAGGCAGCCCTCTCGGATGCGCAACCTTCGAAAGGCCCTGCCGTCACGCCGCCCCCGGCGCCCGTCGCAGCCGCGCCACCCGCCGTCAAGCCGGCCCCGGCACCCGTCGCAGCCGCGCCACCCGCCGTCAAGCCCGCCCCGGCGCCGCCCGTCGCGCCCGCGCCGCAACCGGACAAGCCGGCGCCAGCCCTGGAACCTGACACCGTCGCGGATGCCCCGAAGGCCGACAAGGTTTCCCCTGCGCCTACGCCGGTCCCGGCCGCTCCATCACCTCCGGTTGCCCCGGCCGCGCCCGCGCCGGAAGCTGACGGCCGGGATCAGTCGCCCGGCGAGCCGGAGTGGCAGGAGGTCGTGCCCGTCGAGGCGCCCGCGGCCGAGCCGGCCCCGGACGACGGGATTCCCCTGGCCAGGCCTGTAAAGAGCAAGCTCTGGTTGTTCATAACGCTCGGCGCCGTCGCGGCTGTTCTGCTTGCCGCGGTGGCCGGCGTGATTGTGTTTTACCCCGCACCCTATGACCTTCAGCAGTTGAAGTCGGCCTTCAAGGAAGCTCAAGCCCAGGCGGACAGGTCCCTTCCGGCGGGGGTGGAGTCTATCGAGGGCCTGGACGAGAAGGCCCTGACAGGCGCGATCGAGGTGATGAAGGGGGCGGTCGCGAAGCTCAAGGGCCTGAAGCAACAACTGGGGGAGTTTGAAGAACACCAAGCCGGGGACTCGGCCCTGAGGGAGTTGGCAGACGCGACCGATTTGGCGGCCTCGATGGCGGACAAGCGCCTCGAGAAGCTGGAGGACGAACTCTGGCCTCGCCCCGGCGAGATGGGGGACATGTATGACAGGGTTAAGGCGTCGGTTCCTCTCATTGAGGGGCTCCACGTCAGCGGCCGACGCCGGGGAAAGAGCATCGCGTCGGGTTTTCTCATCAAGCCGAAGGGCCTGGGTTATCTGCTGGTTACGAACCGCCACGTCGTCGAGGACGGCGGGATGGGGTTCACCATTCACTTCATGACCGAGGGCAAGCTAGTCACGGACAAGTCGGATGACATCAGCCTGAAACCCTCCGACGTCGTACACATCCATCGGCACGAGGACCTGGCCGTCCTGCGTTTTCCGGCCGAGGCCGGGCGGGTGATCGAGCGGCTGAAGGTGCATCCGCTGAAGTTGGCCAAGGAGTTGAAAGTCGGCCGGTCCATCTGGGTGGTGGGCAACCCCGGTGCCGGCGCGGAGGGCATTCTGCTTCAATCGTTCGTCAAGGGCGACGTGTCGGCCATCATGGAAGACACGGCCGGCGAACCGGAGCTGTTTCGTTTGACCGCGCCGATCAACAAGGGCAACAGCGGCGGGCCCGTGTTTGATTCGGCCGGGCGGGTGGTGGGCATCGTCTCGCGCTACATCAAAGGCAAGAACGCGATGAACTTCGCCGTGCATTTCCACCAGCTTGACGAGTTGATAGACCTGATGGCCGGCCGGCAGAGCAATGCCAACCTGGTCAGCCTCGATTCGCGCGAGATAGGCATAGTCGTGGATCCGCAGCGGCACTTGCCCAAGGACCTGGAACCCCAGGTTCAAAAGTGGGCGAAGGCCGGCTTTGACCGGGTCAAGTGGCTGGGCCGGGATGCCAACTCGTATTTCGTTCTGCCTTCACTGAGTGACGCGATTCCGCTGCCGGGGAGTTCCACGCCGGTGCTACCCTCGATCGTCCGGAAGTTCAAAGCCAAGAAGGGCAACACCTACAGCGTCCTGGCCGTCAGCGGGAGAATCAGCTCATTTGACATTGCGGTGAAGGCGCCCGGCAGCAGCAAGCCTGTCTTCACCAAGACCGGCACCGGCACCTCGACGGCGATCGGCCCCAAGGGCGCCGAGTTCCGCGAAGACTTCGTCGCGGAAAAGAACGGCACGTACGAGGTCCGCTTCGTCAGGTCGATCCGCCCGGAAGAGCTAAAGGGCGCCGTGTCCCAGAAGATCCCCGTCTGCGCGTGCGTTGTCGAGCAGAAAGCCATCGAATATCGCGAGGCGGAGCCGCCGAAATAGGGCTACGGACATGAAGGTTCGTCGAACAGGCGGAAAACCGGTGATTGGGATCGTTGGCGGCGTAGGAGCCGGCAAGAGCACGGCCGCGGGGGAGTTTGTGGCCCTTGGGTGTCGGCTTGTCGATGCCGACAAGATCGGCCACGAGCTGCTGGGCGAGCCGGACGTGCAGGCCGAGATCCGCCGCCGGTGGGGCGATGAGGCCTTCGCACCCGACGGGCAGGTGTCCAGGCGGGCGCTGGCGGAGGTGGTTTTCAACAGCCCGGCCGAGCTTGAGGCGCTCAACGCCATCCTGCACCCGCGGATTCGCCGGCGGACGGCCCAGGCCATCGCCGAGGCACAGGGCGACGCCTCGGTCGCCGGCGTGGCCCTGGACGCGGCCGTGATGTTCGAGGCCGGGTGGGACGACCTCTGCACCCACCGGGTTTTCGTTGCCGCCCCGGCCGTCGAGCGGCAGCGCCGCGTGGCCGAGAGCCGCCGCTGGAGCGTCGAGGCCTGGCGCGCGCGAGAAAAATCGCAGATTTCACTGGACATTAAGGCCGGGCGCTGCGAATATACCCTTGATAATCGGTTCAGCGCTTCATTCCTTCACGAGCAAGTCCGCCTGCTTTTCCATCGGATCCGCCAAGAAGATTAGTTTTTGGCATGTTGCTCGCGGCGGGGATAACGGCGCGAGCGATAACGGGCTCGAGCCCCAGGCTGCGTTCCGCAGGCATAGCCGGAAGCTGGCAAGCGTGGTTGACGCGCGCCGGGTCGATCCGTACACCAACCAGGTTGAGACAGCATAAGTTAGCGACATTCCCGTGGCAGATCTGCTATCTCCGTTGCCCGCCGCCCATTATCGGGGCGGGACGGACTGATGGACAGAACATACGGACAGTTATTCTTTTTGGAGGCTGCACCCAGACATGGCCAAGAGCGTCAAGAAAACCGTGAAGAAGACCGCCAAGAAAACGACCCGCCGCAAGAGCGCCAAGAAACCGGCCCCGAAGCGGCCCGCCGACCAGAAGGAGCCCGACGAGGCCCAAGTAACCGAAGCCGGCGGCGAGGCCCCGGTTAAGGCCGTCGAGCAGGCCGCCGAGGCCCCCGCGGCGCCCGAGCCGGTGCCCGCCGAGCCGGCGCCCGTCGAGGAGTCCCCGGAAGAGTCTATCGCCAGCTTCGACGCGGAGATGCATCAGAAGTACGAGCGGGTCAAGCGGGGCAACCTGCACATTACCAACCTGCAGAAAATGAGCGTCGCCGAGCTGCACGAGATGGCCAGGGAGTCCGAACTCGAGGAGTACGCGGGACTTGGCAAACAGGAACTCGTCTTTAAGATCCTCAAGAGCCGCATCCAGAGGGATGGCTTGATGTACGGTGAGGGCGTGCTGGAGATCCTGCCGGACGGCTTTGGCTTCCTCCGCAGCCCGGACTACGACTATCTGCCCAGCCCCGACGATATCTACGTCTCGCCAAGCCAGGTCCGCCGTTTCGGCCTGCGGCAGGGCAATATCATCGCCGGGCAGATCCGCCCACCCAAGGAGTCCGAGAAGTACTTCGCCCTGCTCCGCGTCGAGGCCGTCAACTATGAGGCCCCCGACCGACTGACCGACAAGGTCAACTTCGAGGACCTCACCCCCACGCACCCCAACAGCCGCGTCTTCCTGGAACACACGCCCGAAGAACTAAACATGCGGGTCGTGAACCTTGTCACGCCGGTCGGCTTCGGTCAGCGAATGCTGATCGTCGCCCCGCCGCGGACGGGCAAGACCGTCCTGCTCCAGAAAATGGCCAACGCCATCTCCCATAACCATCCCGAGGCGTACATCATCATCCTGCTGATCGACGAGCGGCCGGAGGAAGTGACGGACATGAAGCGGAACACCACCGCCGAGGTCGTCTCCTCAACGTTCGACGAGCCTGCCAGCCGGCACATCCAGATCGCCGAGATGGTCTCGGCCAAGGCCAAGCGCATGGTCGAGTACGGCAAGGACGTGGTTATCCTGCTGGACAGCATCACCCGCCTGGCCCGCGCGTACAACACCGAGGCGCCGCACTCGGGCAAGATC
>JAUWQU010000709.1 GCA_030610965.1 Phycisphaerae bacterium | reverse complement strand
GCCTGGCCCATTGCCATGCAGGAGGCGTGCACGCGCAGCCCGGTGTTCGCCAGGCGGTCGCTGGAGACGCATCGGCCGGCGACGAGGAGGTTGCGGCTGCCCTTGGGCACAAGGGCGCTCAACGGCACGGTCGGCACGGTGCCCTTGGTCAGGGGTTTGGGCCTGACCCCGTCTCGCGTGTGCAGATCCACGGGATAGAACGCGTTACACAGGGCGTCCTCGAACACCCGGCCCGAGGTGTAGTCTTCCACGGTAATCACGGTCTCGCCCTGGATGCGGTAGCTTTCGCGATGCGCCGTCTCGGGTTGCATGTGCAACAGGCGCGCCTTCTTCTTCTGCGTGCGCAGCTTGCTCAGAAGCGCCTTGCGCCCATCCATGTTGGCCTTGGTGAGAGTGACCGACGTTGAGGAGTCCGCCCCGTACACGTAAAGCTGGTCGAGTTGCTTGCGGCCCACGATATGCTGGCCGCCCAGCTTGTAGAGCAGGGACCCGGGCTGCGTTTCGCTCTCGCGAAGCCTTGGCAGATTGAGCATTCCGACCACGCTTGCGCCGCCGGTGCAGTCGATGATTTGCTTGCACGTCAGCCGGCGGAGCGTCCCCGGTCCGGCGATTTCCACCAGCCATCCCTCGGTGGCCTTCTCGACAGACAGGGGCGATTCGTAGTAAGCGATCGCGACGCCCGCCTTGACGCACGCCTCCTCCGCGAGCAGCGCGTAGACGAACTGGTTGACGGGCACCTGGTTCTGCCAGTGGCGCCCGGGGATCTTGCTGAAGTCGGGCAGGGAGCCGTCGTCGAGCTGAACGGCCTGCTTGACCAGTTCCCAGCCGATGCCCGCTATGACCTGTTTGCCCCATGCGTCGAAAAGGCCCGGGAAGGCGACGCCGCCGGTTGTGGTCGTGCCGCCAAGCTGGCTGCCTCGCTCGACCAGGACAGTCCTTGCCCCGGCCCTGCCGGCCTGGATGGCCGCGATGGTGCCGGCCGTCCCACCACCGACGACGAGGACATCCGCTTTTGTGGTTAAGTTCTCATGCGGCCCGCCGGCCGGCCGAGGCCGTGATGCCGAGTCGGCTCCCAACGCCTCTCTGGACGATGCGGCTACCGCAACGCCGATAGCGGAATGCTGCAGGAATTGTCGTCTTCCAATTCGGCTGTTTCCCATCTCACTCATCCTTATCGCGAATCTGTCCATCCGCCTTCACTCGACGCGCCCTGGCTCCGGAATGGCCCAATCCTAGTTTTGCATGGTATTCATGGCAGTTAGCTGCCGGCCGCACCGCTTTGTCGAATGTCAGAAGCATCTTGTCGCCTTCAGGCGCGGCAGACAGCAATTCAGCCGATTCCCAAACGATCTGGTCATTGCCGTAAACGGCCTTTCAAGGCCCAGCGCGCCGTGCGCAGGCCGAGCTGCTTTTTCTTCTTCGTCTGCAGTTGCGGAATCTTCCGGTCGTAGGCGGGAATGAAGGCGGCATGTTCCGGGTTCTTCATATCCGCCAGGCCCAGTCGCTGCGCCTCGCAAATGTAAGCGGCAGTCGAGAATCATCATGGGCCCATGATTCCTTTGAGCCGGGATTTACCGGATGGCTTCTGGCCGACGACCGTCGTCGCCCTTCCTGACGATTCTACGACCTGCCGCGAGGTCGGCAATCCTTCTTTCTGCTCGACGGCGTGGTAGTCCGCCGTCTCCTGGCCATAATTTCGGCCAAACCGGCCCCTCGGGAGGGGTTCCCCGCCGGTCGGCGAGCCCCCCGCGTCAGTCGCCCGCGGCGACGGTGGCTTCTTCGAGTTCGATAAGGCGTTGCCGCATTTGATCGGGGCTCTGGGCGTCTATGAGCAGGCTTAGGTGGTGTGGGTCGTGGAGCATTCGCGCCAGGCGGGCCAGAACGTGCAGGTGGGTGCGATCGTCCTTGCAGCATATCAGGAAGAACAGGCGTGTCAGCGAGCCGTCGGCCGCGCCGAAGGGGATTCCGCCGGGGGCCGATCCGACGATGATGAAGCTCTCGGTTATGTCGTAGGGCAGCGGGTGTCTCGGGTGCGGCAGGGCCACCTGGCCAAACAGGGCGGTCGAGCAAAGATCCTCACGTTTCTTGATTTCGTCGAGCAGATCGGCGCGGTCGTAGGCCATGCCGGCCTTGTCGGCCAGGGCGATCAGGCCGCGGAGCACGCCGCCTCGCGTTCTGGCTGTCAGTGGCACGGCCAGGCCTTCGGGCGGAATCAGCGGGCAGACTTCGAGTTCGGCGTGGTCCAGGCCGTGATGGGCGGTTACCCCCCTTTCGATGCCTGCCAGGCGGCCCTTGTCGAGGGTGCATAGGTGTGCCTCGATCCAGTGATCGACCTGTCCCTTGCGGAACTGGAAGCCCTGGCCGACCTTGCGGCAGGGAATCTGCCCGCGCGACGCCAGCTTCATAACGTCGCGAACGTCCATGTGCAGATATGCGGCAACCTGCCGTTCGTTCATCGTCTCGCGAGGCATGGAAACCCTCTTGGCTGCTGATCTAGTGAAGATGTTACCTCCGAAGGTCGAATAAAACAATGGCCCTGGCCGTACGCGGAAACTCCGCGAAGTCGCCGAGTTCGAAGGTTTGACATCCGCGGGCCGGCGACATAACATGACGCAGGTCGGCATATGCGGCATTCGGCCGCCGCTGGCCACAAGAACGCGTCCATTACATGCAAGGAGCATGTCTCATGCCCGAAGAGACCGGTAGGTTCGAGTGGGTGACGCGAGTTGCCCGTCTTGTGTTCGTCGGCACACTGGCCCTTCTGATAATCTCGCTGATGGCCTCGGTGGCGATGGTTGTTCTGACGCTGACGAGGCCGGCCGGCGACCCGGAGGCCGGCACGGTCGGCGGCACGGAGTCGATGCTCTGGGTCGTGCTGGTGACGGCCGAGCTGCTGGCGCTGATGTGGTCGATAGTTATCTACGGCCTGGTGCGGATCCTTACGACCAGTCAGGGCGTGATG
>JAUWQU010000432.1 GCA_030610965.1 Phycisphaerae bacterium | reverse complement strand
AAACGAACAGGTCGCTGTCGCCCGATCCCCCGGCCGTGCCAATCGAAAGGCTCTCGGCCTTCGGCGGGACCAGCACCTGGAAGTACAACCGCGTACCGACGGTACCAGAGAGGTTGGCGACGTCCCGACGCGGAAACAGCCGAGTGACACCGGGCGGCAAGTCGAAAACCACCACCGGCGGCCTGCGGACAACCGGCGGCTGGGCCGCGGCCTCGCCCGGCACGAATCTGGCCGAGAGGCTCACGTCCGAGTAGTTGCTGGAGCCCTTCAGCATTACGTGCCACCAGCCGGGCCGGGGGTTGGCTATCGAGATGACCTCGTTGTTATTCCAGCCCGTGCTTCGGCTGGCGTAGGAGCTTCGCGTCGGCGCCGAGGAAAACTGCGCGTAAAGGTCCGCGTCCCCGCGGCCGCCGGAGGTCCGTATGGTCAGTTGCGTCTGCCCCGCGGGAACGAGGATCCGGAAGTGCAACTCGCTTCCGGCAAAGCCATCGAGATTCGTCACGCTCCGGCCGCTATTGATGGCCTGCGTTTGCGTGCCTGTACCGCGGCTTCTCAATATGTCGCGAAGAATATCGCCGATCCCCTCACCCTTGGCGCCCACAGCCGGCGCCAACATCGCCAAGGCCCCGGCCGCTATCGCAATCAGGTACGGTTTCGTCTTGTTCATGGCGGTGCTCCTTTCATCCTCGTTGCCATCGTCGAGCTTCCCGCTTCCATATCGGCCGAACCAGCCCGACCGGCCAACACGAAAGACAAACCACTCCGCCAAAGGTTAGCTTGCCCTTCGCGAAGCCCCGGCCAGGACATCCTGGCCAAAAGGGCCGACAGGGCCGTTTTCGCCCACAAGGCATTGTAGGTACCCCGCGGCCTCGAGAACAGCGGGAAGAAGCAGCATCTCTCGCAGAGGGCGCGAAGAACGCGGAGAAGACGCGGTCCCGCTTATTGCGGGACTTGGATCATTGCCTTGATTACTCCGTCGCGGTAGTCGGCGACCAGGTCGAAGGCTTCCTGGGCCCGGTCGATAGTGAAGTTGTGGGTGACCATCGCATCGACGTTGACTTTGCCGGCCGCGATCATGTCGAGGGCTCGCGGGACCTGATCGAGCTGGCGGCGGACGTTCTGTATGCGAAGCTCCTTGCGGCGCATCTGG
This sequence comes from Phycisphaerae bacterium, assembly GCA_030610965.1. Classification (GTDB taxonomy): domain Bacteria; phylum Planctomycetota; class Phycisphaerae; order SM23-33; family SM23-33; genus JAUWQU01. The sequence goes on along the minus strand of JAUWQU010000432.1, from coordinate 3,432 downwards.
TTGAAGTCGAAGCCGGCGCGGTCATCGCAGGGGATGCCCACCAGCACCATCGTGCAGCAGGGCTTGAGCAGTTGAAGGCTCTGGTCGATGGTCTCCTGGAGGCCCGCGCACTCGAAGACCAGGTCCAGTCCCGCGGGCTCGATCGCGGCGATTTCCTTTACCGGGTCGAGCTTGTCGGCGTTACCGGTCCAGTCGGCGCCGAACTCGCGTGCCAGGGCCAGGCGGTTGTCGAGAAGGTCCGTCTGGTAGACCGTGCATGGCCCGGCCAGCTTGCACGCGGCCAGCACGCCGAGCCCGATAGGCCCGGCCCCGAGGATGCCGATGGTCGCCCCGCCGATCGCCTGCTTGCCGAGTTTCTGCGCCCACAGCGAGATCGTCAGCGGCTCGGCAAGCGCGGCCTGGGTGGCCGTCATGCCGTCCGGAACGGGAAAGCAGTTCGTCTCAGGCATTACCAGGCGCTGGGATAGCGAACCCTGTGCCTGAGCCGGACAGCCCAGGAATCGCTGATCGCGGCAGGTGTGAATCCGCCCGGCGAGGCACTGATCGCAGACGCCGCAGTTCAGCAGCGGGTCGACGGCCACGCGGTCGCCGGGCTTGACGCCGGTGACTTCGGGTCCGACTTCCAGCACGCGCCCGGCGCACTCGTGGCCGACGATCCACGGGTACTCGACGATCTGGCATCCGATGCGGCCTTGCTTGTAGTAGTGCATGTCGCTGCCGCAGACGCCGACGGCCTCGACGGCCAGCAGCACGTCGGTCGCCTTGGCGATCTTCGGTTCGGGCGCCTGGCGGATTTCTATCTCGCGAATGCCTGTAAGAAACGCGGCCTTCATCAGTTCTTCCTCACTTCTTCCTTACGCATGCCCGGCGACCGTCGCGGGGGCTTCGAAGGACAAGTCTAACGCACCATGTCCGTTCGGCAATAGTTTGTGCCTGGCCGGGCCGTGGGTTAAAATATGCGGCAGCATGGGATGCGGGGGCGCTGCGGCGCGCGCCGCGGCGGCGACGCAATAAAGCGCGAGGAGCGGACGATGAACAGCTTTGCCAGTTCGAGGCGTTGGGTGACTGTGTTTGCGGCGATTATTCTGGGTGCCGCCTGGGTGGCCTTAGCGGCGGACAAGCCCGCCTCGACCCAGCCGGCGGCCAGGCAAGCTCTCGCCCGCAAGGAGGGCAAGAGGAAATCGAAAAAGCCGCCCAAGCCGGCCCGCCGGCAGAAGGCCCCGACGACGAAGCCCGCCAAGGCGACCGAGAAGCCTTACATCGCGCACATCGCGCTTCGCGGGCCGGTGCTTTCCAGCCCGCCGGACTTCTCCCTGCTGGCCGGACAGATGCAGGGCATGACGCTCCGCGAGTGGCTTCAGCGGCTGGCCAAGGCCCGCAACGACGATGACGTCAAGGCCGTGGCGCTGGAGATAGACTCGCCAAACATGAGCTGGGCACAGGCCCAGGAACTGGCCGACGCCGTCCGGCGGCTAAACGCCGTAAAGCCCGTCTATGCACACGTCGTCGCCGCCGACGCCGTGTCGTACCTGGTTGCCTCGGCCGCCAGGGAACTGACAATGGACCCGTCCGGCGACGTGATGATAACGGGCGTGGCGACCGAGATCGCGTTCTTCCGTGGAACGCTCGATTACATCGGCGTCGAGCCGCAGTTGTTCCAGATCGGCCGCTACAAGGGGGCGGCAGAGCCTATGACCCGCACGGGCCCGTCGGAGGAGCTAAAGGGCGAGTACGGCAAGATCCTCGACGACCTCTACAACCAGCTCTGCGAGCAGATCGCCGAGCAGCGCGAGCTTACGGCCCCCCACGTCCGCAACGCCGTGGACAACGGCCCGTTCAGCGCTAAGTCCGCCAAGCAGTACGACCTCGTCGACGGCCTGGTCGAGCGGAGCCGGTGGAAGCAGCACGTGCTTGACAAGGTGCTCAGCGCCAGGAAGGCGAAAACCGCGACGTGGGGCGGCAATTACGGGGCCAAGCGGGCCAAGAAGCTGGACCTGAGCAACCCGTTCGCGCTGTTCGGGATGCTGATGGGCGCCAAGCCCGCCCAGCCCACGAAGGACCCGACGGTGGCTATCATTTACGCCGAGGGCGTGATCTCCTCCGGCTCGTCAGGCAGCGGGTTGTTCGGCGGCAGGACGATCGGGCACAAGACGATGATCCGCTGCTTCCAGCAGGCAGTCGAGGACGACAACGTAAAGGCGGTGATCTTCCGCATAGATTCGCCCGGCGGCTCGGCCCTGGCGAGCGAGATGATCTACCAGGCCGTCCGCCAGTGCGCCGAGAAGAAACCCGTCATCGCCAGCATAGTCGGCGTCGGCGGAAGCGGCGGGTACTACATCGCGCTCGGCGCCGACAAGATCATCGCCGACCCGTCGGCCATCACCGGCAGCATCGGCGTGGTCGGCGGAAAGCTGGCGACGACCGGCCTGATGAACAAGCTGGGCATCAGCACGCATGAGATAACCCGCGGCCGAAACGCCGGGCTATGGTCCAGTCGGCCCTGGGACGTTCGCGAGCAGAGAATCGTCAAGGACATGATGGAGAGCACGTATCGCACGTTCACCTCGCGCGTCCGCCAGGGGCGAGGCTCGCGTGTGAAGAATATAGAGAAGGTCGCGCAGGGCCGGGTCTTCACCGCCCGCCAGGCCGTTGCCAACGGCCTGATCGACGAGATAGGCGGGCTTCGCGAAGCGGTGATGGCAGCCCAGAAGGCCGCGAAGATCAAATCCAGTCACATCCTCGTGCTGCCCAAGCCCAAGACGCTTGCCGACCTGCTGGGCGGCAGCGGCATCTCGGCCGAGACGCCGATGGGCGCCGAGGGCGCCACGCTTCGGGCGCTGCTGTCCGAGGCGCCGGGGATACTGGCCGCCGGACGAAAGGACCTCCAGGGCCTGTCGTACCTGCTGACGCTTGGAGAGTTGCTCGGGCGAGAGTGCGTGCTGACGGCCATGCCATACCACGTTTCGGTCAGGCCGTAAGAGGACCATGCCCCAGACCAAGCCGTTCAACCTGTTCGTTTACGGCACTCTGCTGAACCCGAACATCTTCCGGGCCGTGACGGGCCTGCGCATAATCAAGCGCGAAGGCGAGCCCGACAACGTCACCACGTTCCGCCCCCGACGGGCGATCCTGGCGGGCTTCAAGAAGATAAGCCCGGAGCACACGTACCTCTACGCCGTGCCGGAAAAGCTGGGGCGTATCCGCGGCTACCTGATTGGCCCGCTGCCGCCGCAGACCATGTCGGCCCTGCTGCAATACGAGGGGCGCAACTACTCCCGCCGAACGGTGGAGGTTCAGACGCGCCACGGGCCCGAGAAGGCGACGGCCTTTATGGGCAACGTAAAGCAACTCCAGCACGCCTTCGGCTACAACTTCCACGACCCTTACAAACAGGAAATCCTCCTGGAGGGGAAGATCGAGGCGGCGCTGGTG
>JAUWQU010000019.1 GCA_030610965.1 Phycisphaerae bacterium | reverse complement strand
CTCGGCTCGTTTGGTGCTTATCGTTTGGTATCGTTTGGAGCTTGGTACTTGTCTGTGATTTGGTGCTTGCGATTTGGTGCTTTTTGGCCCGTCGGCTTGGGATGGTCGGGTGCTGGTGTGCGGAGGTCGCGGGCTTGCTCTTGACCTGGACAATTTGGGGTTATTTAGAAGTTGTGGCGCGGAGCGGTGTTGGCAGGTTTTTCGCGCGTTTGCGCGCGTTTGCGGTCGGTTCTTGATGGGTTCTTGCGCGCTATTGGTGGTGCGAAGATGGGATTTGGATGCATCTTGGTGGGGTCAAGAGGTGGTTTCGACGTGGTTTGGTGGCCGGGAGTGTGGTTTTGGCGTGGTGTTAGAGGTGTTTCGGTGCGATTTCGGGGTCGTTTGGGGCAGTACTGGGTGTTCGTTGGGTGGTTTCGGTTAGCCGTAAGATGCTTTTGGACTGGTTTTTGCGCTCATTTGGAGCGGGTTTGGGCCTTGTATGTGGTCTGGCCGGTCGGAAATGGGGGTCGCAAGTGCAATTTTGGCGAAATGCCCGTTTCGCGCCCATTGTTTGGACAGAAATAGCCCGGGAACCGCATCGGTCGATCGAGCAATTCGCGATAGCGGGCAGATGCGGCACGGGTCGCGCACAAGAACGGATTCTCGCGGGAAACATTGCCCCCCAGCCGGCGTTAAAGGGTTATGGGCCGTTGGCCTGATTTGCGATCAGGACGAGTGTCCCGTTTCCGTTAGCCCCTCACAGGAAAGGGCATCATGAAAGCTCTGAGATTGATCCTGTTGGTTTGCCTGGTGATCGCCGCCATGGCTCCGGCGATTCGCGCCGAGGATGCGTCGCTGGCAAAGGCGAGGGAGTCGGCGAAGATCGCCGGCTATTCACTGAGCAAGGTCCAGCGCTGGCTGCACGAGGTGGCGCTGAAGAAGATCGAACCGGACACCGGGCTGTACCATCCGGACGGCAACTTCAATTACCAGGACGCCTGGGCGGACTGCTATCCGTTCCTCTGCTGGGCCGCCTGGGCCACCGACCTGGAGGCACTCAACGGCCCGGTCCGGGGGGCACTGCACGCCGAGATCAAGCATTGCGCGAAGGATTATTTCAAGGACCCCAAGAACGCGTACGGCGGCAGCGAGTACGTCAAGGACGGGCTGATCGCCATTGTCGAGGTGACGGGCAAGGACGAGTGGTTCGATCGCATGAAGGCCATCGAGGACGAGATCTGGTCCAATCCCGCGATCGACACGCCTTACGGCAAGATCCCGTCGACGAACATCGAGATCAACGGCGAGCAGATCCAGGCTCTGGCCCGCCTGTACGCCATGAGCGGCCAAGAGAAATACCTCAAGTGGGCCGAGCGATTGGCGGACTATTATCTCCTGCCGGGCGACTTTGCGCCGACGCGGCTGCGCGACCACGGCTGCGAGATCCTCGGCGGCCTGGGCCTGCTGCTCGGCGTGGAGTCCGAGCACAATCCCGCCAAGGCCAAGATTTACCTGCCGCTGATGAAGAAGATGCTGGACACGGTCATCGCCAAGGGCACCAACGAAGACGGGATCATGTACAACCGGCTGGGCAATCCCAAGAGCGGCCTGAGCGACGGGTGGGGCTATGACTACGTGGCGTATCTCTGTTACGACATGGTGGCCGGCAAGCCCGTCTATCGCGAGCACATGCAAAAGACGCTGCGCAACCTCTCCAAGCCGCTGTACAAGGATTTCCCTTGGGAGGGGCGCTCGATCGACGGATTCGCCGATTCCATTGAAGGCGGCATTTACATCCTCAATCGCCTGAGCGTTCCGGAGGGCCTGGCGTGGGTGGATCGGGAAGTGGCCGCCAACGTGGCCTACTCGAGTCAGCCGCTGGCGACGGCCAAGCTTTGGGGGACGATGAAGCTCCAGTCCAACGGCGTCCGCACCGTGATCATGCATGCCCTGATGCACACGCGCGGCCTGATTGCGAGGCCCTGGCGGCAGGGGATGACGCTTGGCGCATGTGAAACGGATGACGGCTTGGCCATCGTCATGAAGGCGAGGGAGGATTGGTCCGGCAAACTGGTCTTCGACAAGCCTCGGCACCGCATGTACATGGGCTTCAAGAAGGACTGGCCCCGCATGAACACCTTGCCCGAGTGGTTCACCGTCGAACCGGAGAAGCGGTACACCGTCAAGAACGTGGCGGACGGAAGCAAGAAGACCTGCACCGGCAAGCAGCTCTGCGATGGCCTGCCCATGGAACTGGCGGCCGGCAAAGAGATGCTCCTGCTGGTCACCGATGATTAACCATCCTTTTCAGGAGACGATTTGACAATGCGTAACATGAGTAATCCGCGCCCGTTGCGACACGTTCGCGAGCGATCATTCTGGAAGTTGGCGGCCATTCTTATTGCGATTCTCGGGTGCCTGTCCGTTTCGGACGGCCTTGGGCAGGTGCCTGGCGGCGACCAGCGGAGCGTCATCTTCGTTCGCGTCCCGGCCGGGGCGTGCTGGCAGGATTTCGCGTTCCTGGCGGCCGTGCCGGCGGCGATGGCCAGCAATGACGGCTACCCGTCCCTGATCGCGCTGGATGAATCATGCACCACGGGGCCCGAGATCGACGACTACCTTCGCCGCTACAAGCCGCAGGCCGTTTACTGCCTCGGCTCACCGGCGGCGGCGAACCCGCCGGCGACCCCGCCGGCGCCTGCGTCGGTCAGCAGGTCGTGGACGCCCCTGGCGGGCGAATCCGCGGACTCAGCCGCGTGGTCGTTGGCGACTACGTTCTGGAAGTCCGCCCGGACGGCGGTAGTCTGCGCCGATGACGACTACGCGATGGCCCTGACGGCGTCGTCGGTGGCGGGCAGGCTGCGGGCGCCCATGCTTTACTCCACGGCCGGGGGTATGACGCCGGCGAACATGAGTTGCCTCAAGCAACTCGGCGTCAAGAAGGTCCTCGTGCTCGGCTCGGCGGGCAAGGCCAAGTCCGAGCTGAAGCAGGCCGGGCTGAAGGTCGTCGAGTTGTCCGACGTCCCGGGCGTGCTGGGTTGGATGCGACGGCAGAAGATGTCCCTGACGTACCTGGCGGTGACCAATCCCGACGACCGCGATGCCCTGGTCATCCGCAAGCTCTCGCTGACGGCTCCGCTCCTGGCGGCGGCCCGTAACGGCGTGGCAGCGCCGATGGCTTACAAGACCATCTGGAAGGTGGGCTTTACGGGCACCGAGTGCAAGGAAGGCGTCCCAAAGGGCTCGCCGGACAGCCGGAAGACCCCGAATAAGGGCATATTGAGGGTAGACGACAAGGAAATAGCCTACGTTGTGACCAGTCAGAGCAGCGCAAAGGACTTCAACAGGGTCAATATAGACCTGAACGGCAACGGCGAGTTCTCCGACGCGGGCGAGGGCCCCTTCCGCACCGGCGACGTCGTGGGGCTCGCCGGCCGGCGGTGCTCGGTCACACTCGGCCAGAGGAACGGCCTGGGCAAGGCCGACATCCGCATCACTGCCCCGTGCGCCGAGAAGGTCCTGGCCGACCTGAAGGGCCTGTATGCCGCCATGGGCCACGCGCCGGAGCACCTCTGCATCGTTGGCATGCCGGACGGCATCCCGCACGCCATCGTGCCCGACGGCAAGGGCGCAAGCCGCGATCTGTGCTCGGACTTCCCCTTCACCAACGCCGACGACGACCTGTTCGGCGAGGTGGCCGTGGGGCGCGTCACGGCCGAGAACGCCACCTTCGCCACGCTCTACGCCAGCCGGGTTATTACGTATCCCCGCCTGCTGGATGCCTCCTGGGCCGCCAAGGCCGGGCAGGCCCGATGGGAAAACGCCTACGCCAGCCTCTTCGAGAACGTCGGGTTCACAATGGCCCCGCACCACGACGTGGACAAGCTCAAGTGGATCGTAAAGCCGGCCGGAAAGTCCAGGGGCAAGCGGACCAGGAACATCGCCCAGGACTCGCCGCTGACCAGCGTGGCGGCCATCATTCACATGGACCATTCATGGTGGCACGAGATCGGCAAGACCTACGGCTGGGATTCCGACGTGCTGCTGGCGCCGGTGCTGGTCGAGTCCGGCGGGTGCCTGACGACCGCCCTGGACCGCCAAGCGGACTTCCACTCAGTGGTTACGCGGATGCTGCGAAACGGAGCGGTCGGCTTCGTCGGCAACTGCCTGCCGGCCACGGCCTTCCAGGAACAACAGCGGATGGTGTTCTGGAACGAGGTCCTCGCCGGGCGGACAGCGGGCAAGGCCCAGCTCGAGGCATCCAACTGGGCGGCGGAGGTCGTGCTGGAGACCGGCCAGCAGAACGGCGGGCCGAACCGCTACATGCTCTATCTCTGCGGACTGTTCGGCGACCCGGGCTTCACGATGCACATCCCGGCCGCGCCGCGGTCGGCCCCGGCCCGCGTCGAAGCAAAGAAGGACGTAGTGAGCGTCTACGCCCCGGCCGAGTGGTGGCCCTGCCGTATCCGCGTGCCCGAGGACTGGAAGCTCTGGAAGGACAAGGCCCTGTACGTAATTCGCGGGGCCGGCACATGGCCCAACCGCCACTGGGTGGCCGGCGGCTACGACGCCGAGGAGACCTACGTCGGCGCGGTTTTGCGGACTGCTCGCAAGGTCAAGAGCATCGAGCAGGTCCAGTCGCCGGTGAAACCCCTGGGCTGGACCGGCAAGTTTGTCGTCGACGAAAACGCCGACGGCACCAGGACTTACCGTTGGCGCGTGCGTTTGGTGGACTTCGACCAGAAGACCGGCAAGATAATCAGCAAGGTAGACCGGCTGGACTACAGAATAAAGTACGAGGACTCGCTCGTGGTCAAGCCGTGAGGCCGGCTGGCCGCGCCGGTGCCCTTCGACGAATCAAAAAGTCCTCTTGGCAGCGTACCCGGCCGGATGGTAGGATGCTGCCCTGGTAGCAAGTCGCCGGCTGTCAGGGGCTGCGGCCACCAGGAGGCAATAGTTTGTGCTGTATAGCCGCGCCCGTCGGGTCCCATCGCCGGCGGGTTCCTCCGCAAAGGCAGGAGATCAGCGTGAGATTGAAGATATCCGCCCGCCAGGAACGCACCCGTCGGCCCGTTATGGCCTTGCTGCACATCGCCGTTATGGCCGTTGCTATCCTGCCGACTGGGTGCGACAACTCCCCGTACCCGAACGAGGACGGCAACGCCAACGCCATGTACAGCTCGATCGGGGGCGAGCTCACGCACCTCGACCCGGCCCTGACGTATGGGGGGGGCAGCGATATGCTCGCGTGCATCGTCGAGACCCCGTTTCAGTACAACTATGTCGACCGCCCCTACAAGCTCGACCCGCTGCTGGCCACCGAAGTGCCCAAGCTCGAGTACCGCAAGATCGAGTTCGACGGCAATACGATCGAGGCGCCGGTCTACACGATCCGCCTTCGCCGCGGCGTTATCTACCAGAATCACCCGTGCTTCGTCGAATCCAACCGCCACCTGACCGACGAGGATCTTCGGGGCATAAAGACCGTCAATGACTTCAAGAAGACGGCGACTCGCGAGATGGTGGCCGCGGACTTCGTTTACGGGGTTCACAGGTTGTGCGATCCCCGGCTGGAGTTCCCGGGCTACAGCGCGTTCGCCTCGAACCTTCTGGGGTTTCCCGAATACAACGCGGAGCTTAAGAAGCGCCTCGAGGCCGTCCGCGAGAAGCGGCGTGCCGCGGCGGGACCGCTTTACAACCAGGAGATCGACGAGCAGTTCAACCCCATAAAGATAGACTTCGCCAAGGACTCCGACAGGTTCCCCTTCATTCGGGAAGTGGACAAGTACACCTTCGAGGTGGTCCTGTCCGAGTCTTACCCGCAGATTCTCTACTGGATGGCCTTCGGGTTCGTCTGCCCCGTGCCGCCCGAGGCGGTGGAGTTCTACAACCAGCGCAGCTTGCTAGAGTTGGGCATAACGATCTCCCTCAACCCCGTCGGCACGGGCCCATACGTGCTGGAAAGCTACGACCCGACGAACCAGGTCGTGCTGGCCCGAAACCCCAACTTCCGCGAGGCACTCTACCCGTCGCTTTCGCCCCCCGCGCCCGATGCCGACCCGGAAGTCATTCGCAACTACAAGCTGATGAAGGACAACGGCATGCTCGAGGACTCGGGCAAGCCCCTGCCCTTCGTCGATCGCATCATCTGGCGAATGGAAAAAGAGTCCATCCCGCGATGGAACAAGTTCATGCAGGGCTACTACGACAGCTCCGGCATCCAGCAGGATTCGTTCGACCAGGCCGTGTCGCTGGGCTCGAAGGGGGACCTGTCCATCACGGACGAAATGCGCGACCGGGGCATAAAGCTTATAAAGACGGACACGGCCTCGTTTTCCTACTACGCGTTCAACATGCAGGACCCGGTCTTCGGAGGCCTGGACCCCAACAGGCAGAAACTCCGCCAGGCCATCAGCATCGCTGTTGACGCTCAGGAGAAGCTCGACATCTTCAGTAATGGCCTCGGCACCCCGGCCCAGCACCCGCTCCCGCCGGGCATCTTCGGCAACGAGCCGGGCGAGGCCGGCATGAACCAGTATGTCTTCCGCTGGGACCCCCTGCGCAAGGTGCCGATCCGCCGGGATATCGAGGAGGCCAAGAAGCTCCTCGCCGAGGTGGGCTACCCCGACGGCTACGGCCCTGACGGTCATCCCCTGGTGATCAAGTTCCTCTCGACGGCGGTCTCGCCCGAAAGTCGCAGCCAGCTTATGCTGCTGCGCAAGCAACTTGCGCGCATCAACGTCCGCATGGAGACCGAGGATTGCGACTACAACGTGTATTGGAAGAAGATCAGGGAAGGCGGCTTCCAGTTCGCCCGTTTCGGCTGGCTGGCGGACTATCCGGACCCCGAGACGTTCTTTATCCTGTTCCACACGCCGGACGCAAACACGGTGGACGCCGAAAGGCAGAACCAGGCGATGTACGACAACCCGCGGTTCAACAAGCTCTACGAGCAGATGAGCCGCATGGAAAACTCGCCCGAGCGGGCGGTGATAATCCGTGAAATGCTTCAGACCATCTGCAAGGACGCCCCGGCCGTCTTCGAGTCCCACGGCGTGGCGATAGCGCTCACGCAGTCCTGGCTGCACAATTACTACACCTTCCCGCTGGCCAGGAACACCGCCAAGTACCTGCGGATAGACGTCCCCCAACGCACGGCGTATCGCAAGACGTACAACGTCCCGAACTACTGGCCGTTAGTGGTAATCCTGGTAGCGCTGCTGGCCGTGACGATGCCCGCGGTCCTGGCGACCCGGCGGCACCTGCGGGAGAGGTAACATAAATGATCGCCTACATCGTTCGCCGACTGCTCGCCGCCGTGCCCACGATCCTGGGGATCGTGTTCCTCGTGTTCGCCATGTTTTTCATCGCAAACTCCCCAGAGGAGATGGCCCGACGAACGCTTGGCATGAAGGCCGACAAGGTCGCCATAGACAAGTGGATAGAGGCCCGCGGCTACGACCTGCCGCCGTGGTACAACAAACATGCTGTCGGCACCGACAAGATCACCAAGACCCTGGTATACCAGAAGTGCGCCCGCGTGCTGATGTTCGACCTCGGGCGGTCCGACTCCCACCAGCGAGAGATAGCCGGGGAAATCCGCCGGCGGATGATGCCCAGCCTGGCTATCGGCGTGCCCACGTTCGTGCTGGGCTTGATTGTCCACATCACCCTCTCGCTCATCGTGGCGTTTCTGAGGGGGACCTACCTCGACCGCGGCGCCACCGTTCTGTGCGTGTTGATGATGTCCGTCTCCGGGCTTTTCTACATCATCGGAGCACAGTTCGTCTTCGCCCAGTGGCTTAAGCTGTTCCCCGTCTCCGGCTTCGACTGGGGCAACCCCATCAAGTTCATTTTCCTGCCGGTGATCATCGCCGTGATAAGCGGCATCGGCGGGGGGGTGCGTTTCGGCCGGACCATCATGGTCGAGGAGACCAGCAAGGACTACGTCCGAACCGCCCGCGCAAAGGGGCTGGGCGAGTCGGTGGTGATGTTCCGCCACGTCCTAAAGAACGCCTCGATCCCCATCCTGACCGGCGCGGTCATGGCCCTGCCGTTTTTGTTCATGGGCAACATGGTCATGGAGGCGTTCTTCGGGATTCCCGGGCTCGGCGGCATGACGATGACCGCCATAACAAGCCAGGATTACGCCGTCATCCGCGCCATGACCTTCATAGGAGCGCTGCTCTACATCCTCGGGCTGATCCTGACGGACATCAGCTACACGATCGTCGATCCGCGGATCACTCTGGGCTCTCGCGGCTCGAAGAGCCTGCGGGGTCAGCCGTCCTTCAAGGACGTGATGGGCATACTGTGCGTGGTGGCGATGGCGGGTGGCGCGGCTTTTGGCATTTACAAGGCCGTCAAGGCCCTCTACGAAATCGACACGCGCGTGCCGATAGTATCCAACGGCGTGACCGCGGTGTCGATGCTGGGGCTGCTGGGCTTCCTGCTGTATGCCAGGCGAAGCGAGTTGTGGACCAGCGCCTGGCGCCAGGTACGGCGCAGTAAGCTGGCCATGGTCTCGCTGGCGTTTCTCATGCTTTACCTGACGGTCGGCGTGATGGACAGCATCTCCTGGAAGGACATCGAACGCCCCGCCGGCAACGCCCCCGGCGCCAAGGCGGCGATGACGCCCCCGAGGTCGATCCTGGACCGGCTCTGCGCCCCGCTGGCCAAGAATCAGGAGAAGACCTACTCCGCTCCCTTGGCCACGACGCTGGTAGGCAAGGAGACGGTCGAGAAGCTCGACGAAGACGGCAAGCCCGTCATGCTCGACGGACAGGTGGTCAAGCATCGCGTATTCAAGCCGCTCAACCACCCCGGTTCGCACCTGCTGGGCACCGACAAGACCGGCAATGACGTGGTCTACGTCATGCTCAAGGGTGTCAGGACGGCATTGACCATCGGCGGGCTGACCACGATCATAGCCGTGCCCTTCGCCATACTCTTCGGCGTGGTAGCGGGTTACTTCGGTGGATGGGTCGACGACGCGATCGTGTACTTCTACACCACGCTGCGATCGGTGCCCGGAGTGCTGCTGATCGCGTGCTTCATGCTCGTTTTCGGCAAGGGCATCGTCCAGTTATGCATCGTGATGGGAATCACCGGCTGGGTCGGGCTGTGCAGGCTCCTTCGCGGCGAGACGCTCAAGCTTCGCGAGCGAGAGTACGTCCAGGCCGCCAGGGTGCTCGGCGTCGGGAAGATGCAGATACTGCTCAAGCACATCGTGCCCAACGTCATGCACCTCGTGCTCATCAGCATCGTGCTGCGGTTCAGCGGAATGGTGCTGAGCGAAGCGATACTGAGCTACATCGGCATCGGCGTAGGGCCTGACACCTTCAGTTGGGGCACGATGATCAACGGGGCCCGCAACGAGCTCGGGCGCGAGCCGGTCGTGTGGTGGAACCTGGCGGCCGCGTTCCTGGCGATGGTCGCCCTCGTCCTGCCGGCCAACCTTTTTGCCGACAGCCTGCGTGACGCACTTGACCCGTCGCTGCGCGTTCGCGGAGCAGGAGATCGCTCATGACGCTGATGGAGGTCAACAACCTCAGGACATACTTCGGCACGCCGCAGGATCCGCGGAGAGTGGTCGATGACGTATCGTTCGCAATCGAGGCGGGCAAGACGCTCGGCCTGGTCGGCGAGAGCGGATGCGGCAAGTCCGTCACGGCCCTGTCGGTGATGCAGCTTCTGCCGACGGTCGCCCTGAACGCCGGAGGCGAGGTCCTGTTCAAGGGCAAGGACGTCCTCCAGATGCCCCCGGCCAGCAGGCGTTATGTGCGCGGCAAGCACATCTCGATGATCTTCCAGGAGCCGCAGACCAGCCTCAACCCGGTGCTCTCGGTCCAGACGCAGCTTCTCGAAGCAATCAGCAAGAGCGTCCGCGAGGGCGGACCCGAAGGCGCCATTCGGTACCGGTCGAAGGCCGAGCGGATCGCCCTGGCCGTCGAGGCTCTGCGACTGGTGGAGATGCCCGAACCCGAGCGCCGGCTCAGAGAGTACCCCCACCAGCTTTCCGGAGGCATGCGCCAACGCGTGATGATCGCCATGGCCGTGGCCAGCCACCCGGAACTGCTGATAGCCGACGAGCCGACGACCGCGCTGGACGTGACGGTCGAGGCCAAGATCCTCGACCTCCTGCGCGACCTCCAGGCCAAGCTCGGCATGTCGATTCTGTTCATCACCCACGACCTGGCGGTAATCGCCACGATGGCCAGCCACGTCGCCGTCATGTACGCCGGCAAGATCGTCGAGAAGGCCCCGGTGGACGACCTTTTCGCCAAGCCCCTGCACCCGTACACCGAGCGACTTCTCCGCTGCCGGCCGACTCGAGGTCGGCGAGGCCAGGCGCTCGAGACCATCCGCGGAATCGTCCCGGCCCCCGAGCAGTACCCCCCGGGATGCCGCTTCTGCGGCCGCTGCCCGCGGGTCTTCGAGCCATGCCAGATGAACGAGCCGCCGCTGACCGAGATAGAGCCCGGACACTTCGTGGCCTGCCACCTGTACGACAAGGGGGCCAAGCCGGAAATATGGACTGCCCCCGCCGAAGCCGCCGAGGCCGCACAGGCCGAAAGGCCCGAGGACGGCGTGCTGCTGGACATTTGCGGCCTGACCACGCACTTCCCGATCTACAAGGGCATCCTCCAGCGAGTCGTCGGGCACGTCCGGGCTGTCGACGGCGTGGACATGGCCATTCGTCGCGGCCAGATTATCGCGCTTGTAGGCGAGAGCGGCTGCGGTAAGACCACGCTCGGCAAGACGCTCGTCCGCCTTCTGCCTTCGACGTCGGGAAGCGTCTTCTTCGCCGGGCAGGACACGATGGAGTTCGACGAGCGCTCCCTGCTGCAATTCCGCCAAAACGCCCAGATCGTATTCCAGGACCCCTACTCGTCGCTGAACCCGCGAATGCTCGTGCAGGACATCGTCGATGAGGGCATGAAGGTCCACCGCATCGGCGGCGGACGCGCCGACCGGCTGGAGCGAATAAAGGCACTTCTGGCCGAGGTGGGCCTCGAACAAGGCGCCATGACCTGCTACCCCCACGAGTTCTCCGGCGGGCAGCGCCAGCGGATCGGTATCGCCAGGGCCCTGGCCGTCGAACCGAAATTCATCGTCCTCGACGAGCCGACCAGCGCGCTCGATGCGTCCATCCAGGCGCAGATACTCAACCTGCTGCGAAAGCTCCAAAGACGTAACCAGCAGGACTGGCTCACGTACATGTTCATCACCCACGACCTCGGAGTGGTCGAGTACATCGCCGATGACGTCGCGGTTATGTACCTCGGGCGAATCGTCGAGCAGGCCTCGACCGAGCGGCTGTTCGACGAGCCGCTGCACCCGTACACCGACGCCCTGCTCTCGGCCGTGCCGCACCTGGAAAAGAACGCCGGCCGAAAACGCATCCTCCTGGAAGGAGACGTCCCCTCGCCGAGCAACCCCCCGCCGGGCTGCCACTTCCATCCGCGATGCAAGCACGCCATGCCGATATGCAAGGAAGTCTACCCGGACGTGACGAACATGCCCGACGGCCGAACCGTCCGCTGCCACCTGCACGGCAAGAAGGCGTAGATCTTGGATCTGAAATCTGAGATTTGAGATCTCAGATCCCAGGGAGCGAGCGTCAAACCTGCCACGGCTCCCGCATGGTGCGCCGCATCATCCGCGACGCGCCCGCATCGCCGATGATCCGCTCTGCGGTCGGGTCCCACGTGATCTTCCGCCTGGTGCGGACGGCGATGTCCGTGAGTTGGCTGATGGTGTCCGATCGCACGGCATCGTCGATGGGGCAGACTGGGGTCTTCCGCGAGAGCACGCAGTCGATGAAGTTGGCCTCGTGGCCGGGGCTGCGGGGCATGTGGACGTCGTTGGGGCCGATGATCGAGGTCCGCAACGATTCCGGCTCGGTCGCCAGGCCGAGGTAGCGAATCGCCACCCATCCGTCCGTGCCGATGATCTGGGCGTAGTCGCCCAGCCCCGCCAGGCGCGGCTCTTCGTCCTGGGCGATGCCCGCGGCACGGTAAGTCATCTTCACGCCGCTGGCGAAATGAATACCCACGTCCCAGTCCTTGACGGCGTCGTTGCGGCCCGCGGTCGGAATTACCCCGGTGCCCTCGATTTCCCACGTGCCGGCCAGGTGCGTGTCGAACGCCGAGACCAGCAGGTCCAGCGGGTGTGCGCCCCACCCGGCCATGAAGCCCAGGGCGTAGTCGCGCACGTGCCACCAGTTCCTTCCGCCATCCGGGCAGCCCGTGTAAGGCCGCCACGGGGCCGGGCCGAGCCAGAGGTCGTAGTCCAGCCCCGGCGGAACCGGCCGCGGGACCGTCGAGCCGCCGGCGCCGCTGTTGGGAGACTTCACGCGGATCTCCCGGACCTGCCCGATCCGACCGCTACGGACCAACTCGGCCCCGAAAGCGCACTGGCCCCACGACCGCGACTCGGCCCCGTACTGGAGCACGGCGCCGTGGCGCTTGACGGCCTCGCGACAGGCAATATCCTCGGCGATGCTGATTCCCAGCGGCTTCTCGACGGACACGTCCTTGCCGGCGCTGACGGCGGCGATGGTCATGGGAACATGCCAGTGGTCCGGTGAGGCTATGCCGACCGCGTCAATGTCCGGCCGGGCCAGAAGTTCGCGGAAGTCGCTGTAGGCCTTGCAGTCGGAGTTGCCGTATCGCTGGTCCACGGCCTGTTTGGCCTTGTCGCGGCGGTTCTCCCATACGTCGCAGACGGCGACGAGTTGGGCCTTGGGGCTGCCCAACTGCTCCCGGATGTTCATCATTCCGCGCGGGCCTGTGCCGATGTAGCCTAGTACGACCCGATCGCTCGCTGGCGCCCGGGCGCCCTGGCCCAGGGCTGTCGATGTCAGCACGTACGGCGCCGCCACGGCAGCGCCGCCGGTAACCAGCAGGCCCTTCAGAAATCCCCGGCGAGAAGACCTCGATTGACGAGGCCTCTTGGCGGTGCAACTCTTGGCCGCGAAAGCGGTCGGCGGTGTCATGTTATGTCTCCTGGGTCCGCCAGCCGGCTGCTCCGGGCCGGCGGGAAAAAGATTAACGGGTCGCCTGCCGCGTGTCAGGCAAGCGACGTGATTTCTGATTCCTAAGGCTTTGCGGGGTTCCGGATGAACTCCGCGACGGTCTGCACCTTCGGCGGGTTGGTGTCGGCCTGGATGTCGGCGATCAACTTGTCGATGGCTGCGACGCTGGGGTTCGCGGCGCCCTTGCGGTCCCGTTTGACGACGCTCGCTCGCAGGTTTCGCAGCGCGGGGACCAGCCCGCGCGCGTTTCCGCCGTACCTGCTCAGGTATGCCAGGCACTTGTCTATGCGGCGTCCCATCCCCCAGCGGTCGGGCTCGATGACGTCCACGCACAACTGCATGCCCTCGCTGACGCGGCGTTTGGAGATCAGGTCCAGCCCTGCCAGGCGGATGCCGTCGGCGAACATCGTGTTGCTCGGCGCCATCTTGGCCGTGGCGGCGATTATGTCCGGCATCAGCGCCTGGAGGTCCTGGTCAGTCAGCTTGCCGTAGATCGCGCCGACCTTGCCCCTTGCGGCGGAATCCTCGTTCTTGAGCAGTTCCCGGATGGCCGGGTAAAGCAGCTTGCGGTCCACGCCATCGAGCGAGCCGGTCAGGATGCCCTCCACCTTATCCCTGGGCGACGGCTTGAGGAACAGCGCCTTGGCAACCGACCGCTGAACGATTTTCCGAGGGTCGTCGGCCCTTCGGGCGACCGCCATCTTGAGCAGGTCGTCCCTGGCCGCCTTGCGGGCTGACACGGCGCCGGCGGCGAGCGCCCGGGCGGCCAGGC